>NZ_QUHH01000027.1:0-99352 GCF_003479515.1 Parabacteroides sp. AF14-59
ACTTTTCCATATGTCAATGGTTTTAATGGTCTGCTGCCTACTAGCAGGCAACGAAGCAAAGATAGTTATTTTTTATTCACTTCAAAGGCAGAAGCCGTTTTTTTCATGGCATCAGACCTCGCTCCTTTATTGATTTTCTTAACCAATCCCTGAAGAACAGCATCCGGGTCTTGTGGATATATCAACGTTTTGGGGGCGTTGTTCAGGGGGGATTATAAATATAAGATTGGACGGCATGAAAAAGATGGATATGGAATAAAATATTATCTTTGCCCGCATCCTTATTTGTAATACCTGAAAGTTTAATGCTATATGGAAAAGGAGAATGAATATGCTAAAGCATTGAGTGAAGGAGATTCGGGAGCTTTTGAATGGCTGTTTTTACATTATCAACCGAAGTTGATTGCTTTTTTTGCCGGCTTTGTCCATGATGATGAGGTAGCACGCGATATGGCCCAGGATATCTTCTTTAGTTTATGGACAAATCGAGTTAAGCTGTCGGCAGTCCGTTCGTTTTCGTCTTACCTTTATCAGATGGCGCGTAATGCCTTGTTCAATTATTATGACCATTCGCTTGTTTGTGAGAAATATGATGCGGAGCTACTCTTCCGTCCGTTGGTGACAGATGATACGGAAGAATTGCTTTTTGCACAGGAATTAAAGGGTTTGATCGACCTGAAGGTGGAGCAGATGCCACCCCAGCGTCGACAGATATTTCGTATGAGTCGTGTGGAAGGTCTTAATAACGATGAAATTGCTGCTCATTTGAATATCAGTAAACGGACAGTAGAGAATCATCTTACCGCTGCATTGTCGGACCTTCGCCGGATGCTAAAAATAGTTTTGTTGCTTTTTTATTGAAATTTTTTCATTTTCGACTGTGTGTTGATCCTCTCTTTGCTTTCTCTATAATAAAAGCAAGGTTCTATGGAAACAAAACAAGTACAAAATATAATCCGGTCATTTTTCGGAAAACGTTTCTCGAAAGAGACGCAACTTCGCTTTCGTTACTGGTTGCGTTTGACGGAAGATCGGGACGAAAAAGACGCTACGATACGGGAGTTGTGGGAAAAGTGTCCTTCTTCTATTACCGAACGTACATGGGAAGACCTTTCGGAAATGCAGGAACGGATTGGCAGGAAGCATACAATGCCGGTTCGTCGTTCGCTCTTTTCCCGCTGGGGAAAATATGTGGCAGCTGTTGTACTTATCGTTTCCACATCGGTTGTTACGCAACTGGTGAATCAGCCAACGGTGGAGGTGGTTTCTCCCAAGCTGGTCGAGTTCTACGTCCCTTATGGCGATTGTCGTGAGATTACTCTTGCTGACGGGTCGATTGTTTGGGTAAATGCGGGTTCCCTGCTTATCTATCCTTCTGAATTTACAGCCGACACGCGTACGATCTATCTGAGTGGCGAAGCCCGTTTTCAGGTCGCTAAAAATCCGGACAAGCCTTTTATTGTCGGTACGAACCATTTGGATATTCAGGCATTGGGTACTGTTTTCAGTGTGTGTGCTTATCCCAATTCACAAACAACAAGCACCACACTGGAAGAAGGAAGTATCCTGGTTGGTGTGAAGCCGGAAAAACAGCAATCGTCTATCCTGAAATCCGGTGAACAGCTTGTTTACCATCATCAGACTCATCAGATACGGATTAACAGTGTGGAAGCAAAACAAATGTCTGCATGGAAAGATGGTTACCTGATTTTCGAGAATGCTTCTTTTGAACAATTGATCGCTGCATTGGAAAGGAAATATGATGTAACGATTAATTATAATGCAGGAAAGTATAATGGTCGTTCCTATTACGTGAAATTCAATCCGGATGAGTCGGTGGAGGACGCGCTTCTTATATTAAGCCGTTTAATAGATGGCTTCAAATATACAGTAACAGGACAAACAATCAGTATTAACTAAAAATAGGAGGATAAAAACGATAAGAAAAGAAAGACGGGGAGACAGACCTTGCAAAATCAACTCCCCGTATTTTGAAATCATAGAATACCATCAGAAAACATTTTAATCAATAATTTAATAACAGTATTCATATATAACACACAAAAGTATGAAAATAACCTATCTAATGCAATCTGAAAGGAAAAAAATCTTTTCATGTCTATGGGTTGTGCTTGCATTATTACTTCTTGCCCCTTGGGCAAATGCACAAAATCAAAAAGTTCAGTTGAATGGAAAGAACTTGACTTTGAAAGCTGCATTTAAGCAAATCGAAGAACAAACAAAGATGTCTGTCGATTATGATGCGGAAGTCATCAATACTTCCCGCCAGGTTACTTCCGTTTCAAAAGAAATGACGGTAGATGAACTCCTGAAGCAATTGTTCCGTAATACCGAATATACGTATGCTTTTGAAGGATCGCATATTCTGATAAAGCTACGGCAATCACCAAGTAAGAAGAAAATAACCGGAACGATCACGGATGAATCGGGGTTGCCCGTAATCGGCGCAAATGTCGTAGTGAAAGGTACGGCAAACGGCGTTATAACAGACTTGAATGGAAACTTTATGATTGAGGTCGCTGAAAATGCTGTCCTGAAAGTTTCGTATGTCGGCTATAGTTCGAAAGAAATTCCTATCGGAAATAAAACAAGTTTGGTCATACAGATAAAAGAAGATACGGAATTGTTGGATGAAGTCGTGGTTATCGGTTATGGCGTGGTCAAAAAAAGTGATCTGACAGGATCGGTCAGTTCGGTGAAATCGGATGTTGTCAACTCTTATCCGACGACGAATGTACTGCAAGCGCTTTCCGGGAAAAGTGCCGGTACACAGATAAAACAGTCTACCGGAGCTCCTGGAGCAGATGTGAGTGTCCGTATTCGTGGTACTAATTCGATACAGGGTAGTAACGAACCGCTTTATGTAATCGATGGTTTCCCTATATCCAGTACGCCGTCTAATCTGAATAATTCGGAAATAGAAAGTATTGAAATCTTGAAAGATGCCTCGGCTACTGCTATTTATGGATCGCGTGGCGCAAACGGCGTTGTTTTGATTACGACCAAACAGGGAAAAGCCGGGAAAACTCATGTGGAGTTTGAAACCAGTTATAGCTCCCAGTCGCTTATTAAGAAGTTGGATATGATGGACGCGACGGAATATGCACAATTTTATAACCTGCAACAGAAAACCGATACCGGAAAAGAGTTTTTTACACAGGAACAGGTGAATGGTTTCGGTAAAGGCTTTGACTGGCAGGATCTGATCTTCCGGAATGCTCCTCTTTGGAAAGGTAGTTTGAGCATCAGCGGAGGAAGCGAAAAGACACAATTCGCCTTGTCCGGTAGCCTGTTCAGGCAGGACGGTATTATTGAAGGAAGCGATTATCGCCGGTATTCCGTGCAAACAAATCTGAAACATGAAATCAACCGGATTTTCAGTGTGAGCTTTTCTTCTACGTTGACGCGCAATGAAACGAATGTGAAGAACAGTGGTGCCGGTGCGCGGGGTAGTTCGATGATTTCGGCAGCTATTTCTGCACCTCCTACGCTCACTCCTTATACGGAGGACGGGAAGTATCGTGAATTAGCTACGGCATATCCTTTTCTAGCAACAGATCTGATTAATCCGCTGAATTTTATAAATGAACAAAGTCGTCACTCCAAGTCAAACAATGTGTTGGCGAATGTTTCATTCCTGATCACTCCGATTTCCGATTTAACGGTGAAATTGATGGGCGGTATTGAGAATCATGATGGTTTGGGCGGATTCTATAAAACAAGGGGATATTTGCATTCCAGCGGTTATGCGGAACTGCAGGCAAGCCAGTCGACCAGCTTGTTAAGTGAAAATACGGCTACTTATGCAAAGCGATTTGGTAAAAATAATATCTCGGCTGTCGCTGGCTTTACCTTTCAGAACTTTGTAAATACGAATGTCGGTGGTTCCGGGACTGGTTTTTTAAGTGATGTGTTCGAGGAGTATAAACTACAGACAGCATCTACTCCGGGTATTCCTTCTTCCGGCTACTCAAAATCGGTTCTGATGTCATATCTGGCACGTGTGAATTATAGTTTTGATGACAAATATCTGATAACGGCCAGTATTCGTCGTGATGGTTCTTCTCGTTACAGTGAAAATAATAAATGGGGTAGTTTCCCTTCTGCGGCTGTTGCCTGGAGGGCTTCCAATGAAGATTTTCTGAAGAGTAATAAATTTATTTCCAACCTGAAAGTGCGTGCCAGCTGGGGGTTGACCGGTAGTCAGGCTATCGATCCGTATGTAACGTTGAGCACATTGGAAAATAAGAATACGATTTTCGGGGATGCGTTGTATAATTCTTTTGCTCCGGGTAGCCGTCTGCCGGGCGATTTGAAATGGGAAACAACCGAACAGATCAATATAGGGGTGGATCTGGGTTTGTGGGATCGTTTGAATCTGACTGCCGACTATTATGTTAAAAATACCCGTGACTTGTTGAATTCAGTACTTTTACCGACTTCTTCCGGTTATGTGAATACGATACAGAATATTGGAAAGGTACAAAATAAAGGTTTTGAACTGACTCTTGATGCCCGTGTCCTGACCGGTGAGTTTAAATGGAATGTAAATGCAAATATCTCGTTCAACCGTAATAAAGTGAAGAAATTGTACGGAGGCGAAGATATCTTCGGCGGCAAAGTTAATGCAGTGATTGTTAATGATGAAACGAATATTTTACGCGAAGGTTATCCTATCGGACAGTTCTGGGGATATGTGGAAGATGGTTATGACGAGAAAGGGCAGATCATTTTCAAAGATCTTAAGGAAGACGGTACGATAAATAAGGAGGATAAAACATTTATTGGCGATCCGAATCCGGATTTTATCTATGGGTTGACTTCAAACATGAGTTTTAAAAACTTTGAATTGAATTTGTTCTTTCAGGGAAGCCAGGGGAATGATTTGTTCAATGCCAGCGCCATTTCCAACACAATGGATTATGGGTACGGGTTGAATATGCCGAAAGATGTATTCAATAATCATTGGACAACTGAAAACACGAATGCGAAATATCCGGCAATCAGTTATAATACGAAAGTTCGCGTATCAGACCGTTTCATCGAAAATGGCTCGTATCTGCGATTGAAGAATATACAATTGGCTTATAATGTTCCGGTACGTAAATTAGATTGTAACTGGATTCGTCATTTGCAGGTATATGCTAGCGGACAAAATTTGCTCACATTTACCAAATATTCATGGTGGGATCCTGAGGTGAATACGTATGGTGGAGCTAATTCCGTATCACAAGGTATTGACTACAGTAGTTATCCTTCTTCCAAATCTTTTACATTTGGTATTCGTGTCGGTTTTTAACAGTATGAATTTATTTACATGACAGATATTTATGAAGATGAGAATAATAATATTACAGACAATCGGTTATTTACTGTTTTCGTCCCTGTTGCTGACAGGATGCGATGCCCTGGAGGAATCTCCTAAAAATATGGTGGTGGAGAATTTTTATAAAACTCCGGAAGAGGTGGAGACTGCCACGAACGCTATTTACCACTCCTTGCGTGCCGGGGAATGTATGGCTGTTTATGAGGCTACGCTGGAATGTATGTCCGATTGTGTCTACGGTCGCGGTAGCTGGGCGCAGATAGGAGAGTATAGTAAGCTGAACGATACGAATATTACCCGTGTCGGGACCATATGGAAATGGTTTTATTTGGCAATCCGGAATGCGAACTTGGTTATTCAACGATCACCGGCTGGAGATCCGGCGATAGATGTTTTTGTTGCCGAGGCTCATTTCCTTCGTGCATTTTCTTATTTTCAGATAGTGCGCAATTGGGGTGGAGTGCCTTTACGTACGGATAAAAATTTGGGTGAGACTGATGTACCTAAAAGTACGATTGATGATGTTTATAAACTGATTATAGACGATTTGTCGTTGGCTGAAGGTATGCTGCCTGAAAAACAAGGCCTGATAGGACGCCCGACTAAATGGGCTGCCAAGACTTTGCTTGCTGATGTCTATCTGCATTTGGAGAAGTATGGAGATGCTCGTGCAAAGGCGGAAGAAGTGATGGCTAGCCGACAGTATTCGCTTGTTCCGGTAAAAACAAAGGAGGATTTTCAGAATAATGTATTCGGACCTGCATTATTAACCACTTCTGAAGAGATTTTTTATTTGAAATATTCAAATGTCGTAGCAGGTCAGTCTAATTATTTGCTGTGGATTACAAACCATGCTTCGACCGGAGGCTTTCCGTTCGGTGGTGCTTATGTTTTGTATATGAAATCGGATACCGAAGCGTTTCGGAACTGGGACGAAGGGGACTTGCGCCGACAGTTATGGAGCCATGCAGATTTCGGATTAGGCGATAATACTTACGTGAGTGCAAAATTTATCGATAAAGGGGCTATTAGCCAGAATGGAGGTGCTAATGATGATCCGGTGTATGGTTATTCTGATCTGTTGCTTATTTATGCGGAAGCTTTAGCGATGGAAAAGGGGAATGCAACGGTTGAAGCTATGGAGGCTGTCAATCAAATCCGCCGACGGGCTTATGGTTATGATCCGTTAGTCGCTTCCGAAGTAGATTACAAACTGGCAGATTATGCTTCGGCTGATAAATTTCGGGATCTGGTGATTAAAGAACGTGGATATGAATTCCAGCTGGAAGGAAAGCGATGGTTAGAACTGAAAAGGACCGGAAAAGCTCAACAGGTTATTAAAGCGGAAAAAGGTTATGATGTTGACGAGATAAGTTTCTTATGGCCATTTCCTGTGGATGAAATTAATTATAATACGGCTATCGATCCAAGTCGGGATCAGAATCCGGGGTATTAATGTTTTTGACATTGAGAGTATGGATAGACGTACAATGATCAAGTCGCTGGGAATAATCCCGGCGACTGGTTTAATGACAACTTTGGAAGCGGAGAATGTAAGCAGGCAGATTAAATCATCTTGTATAAATACGGATGTTTTAGTTGTAGGAGGAGGTACTGCTGGTGTTATCGCTGCGATTCAGGCTAGTCGAGCCGGATGTAAAACAATTTTATTGGAAAGTGGGAGTCAGCTTGGTGGGACAATGACGACGGGCGGTGTTTGTTTTCCCGGATTGTTTTATGCCTGGGGAAAACAGATTATAGGTGGAATAGGCTGGGAACTTGTGACGGAAGCTGTTAAAATGAATGACGACGTGCTGCCGGATTTTACTAAACCTTTCGGAAAAAGTCATCCGAAACACCAGATTTTATTAAATCCTTTTTTGTATGCAATATTGGCGGAAGAAAAATGTATACAGGACGGAGTTTCTATCCGGTATTATGAAACTCCGGTTCGTATAACACCACTGGATTCAGGATGGAACGTCGAGGTATCCGGAAAGGGTACTTGTACCTGTATAAACTGTAAGCAAATAATCGATGCAACAGGGAATGCTTCTGTTGCAGCTTTGGCCGGATGTCAACGGTTAAGAGAAGAGGAAATTCAACCGGGATCTTTAATATTTGAATTAGAAGGCTATGATTTATCCTCTTTAGATTTTGGGGTTCTTTCCAAACGATATGATGAAGCTTTGAAAAATGGAGTTTTATTGAAAACAGATGCTTATAACGGTATAAGAGGTTTATTGACAGTGAAAGGAGGTTTGGCTACTCAGCATGTATTGAATGCCGATTCTTCAACTTCCGAATTACATACGCAGGCAAATATTGAGGGACGCACCTCTTTATTGAGGGCACTTCGTTTTGTGCGTACATTGCCAGGATGCGGGAATGTACGTATAAAAAAGATGCAAACGGAAATAGCTATTCGTGAAACTTATCGGATAGATGGCTTATATCAAATTTCTCATCAGGATTATGTAGCGGGACGGATTTTTGAAGATTCCCTTTCTTATTCCTATTATCCTATAGATTTGCATGTTACGCATGGGGTTTCACCAAGTCATTTGGAAGAAGGAATAGTTGCTACTGTGCCATTGCGTGCTTTAATACCTAAAAACATTCGTCATTTTTTAGTTGCCGGACGCTGTGTCAGTAGTGATCGGTTGGCCAATTCTGCCCTGCGGGTACAGGCCTCTTGTATGGGGATGGGCCAGGCTGCCGGTGCTGCGGCTGCATTGGCTTGTCATTCGAATAAGACTCCGGCTGATTTATCACTTACGGAATTGAAAGCTCTGATTCGGAAACATGGAGGGATAGTCCCTTCTTCAACATGAACTAAATAAAATGAATTTGTAACGATGGGAGAAGTTTTATTTGAAACGAAAAAGGTTGGCAATATTTCTTGCCAACCTTTTTACATGTATGGATTTGCTGCTTATTGCATGCCTTCTGTTGTCATTTCTTTATTGATTTTCTTAACCAATCCCTGAAGAACAGCACCCGGACCTAATTCGATGAAATGGTCGGCACCGTCAGCGATCATGTTCTGAACACTCTGAGTCCAGCGAACAGGAGCTGTCAGCTGAGCGATCAGGTTAGCCTTGATCGTTTCCGGATCAGTTTCACCTTTCGTACTTACATTCTGATAAACAGGGCAAGCCGGTGTATGGATCGGAGTAGCTTCGATGGCAGCAGCCAGTTCGGTACGTGCCGGTTCCATCAGCGGAGAATGGAATGCACCGCCTACTTTCAGCTTCAACGCACGTTTAGCTCCGGCAGCCAGCATCTTTTCGCAGGCAGCATCGATTCCGGGAATTGAACCGGAGATAACCAGCTGGCCCGGGCAGTTGTAGTTTGCACAAACAACTACTTCATCTTTTATACTTGCACAGATTTCTTCAACTGTTGCGTCCGGCAAAGCCAGAACGGCTGCCATGGTGGAAGGAGTGGCTTCGCAAGCTTTCTGCATAGCCATGGCACGTTTGGATACCAATACCAGACCATCTTCAAATGACAAGGCTCCGGCTGCAACGAGGGCAGAGAACTCACCCAGGGAGTGACCGGCTGTCATATCCGGTTTAAACTGGTCGCCTAGTGTTTTGGCGAGAATAACCGAGTGTAAGAATATGGCAGGTTGCGTAACCTTTGTTTGTCTCAGATCTTCGTCTGTTCCTGCGAACATAAGGTCTGTGATGCGGAAACCGAGAATTTCGTTTGCTTTCTCAAACATCTCTTTTGCAAGGGGATTGTTATCGTAAAGGTCTTTTCCCATTCCGACAAACTGTGCACCCTGACCGGGAAATACATAAGCTTTCATCTTTCTAATCTTTTTCTAATTTCAGTTTTTTAAGACGGTGCAAAGGTAATAAATTTAGAATAATGGAGTGACTATTCGTTACAAATAGTATCTTTGCCCCATATAAAAGGCGAATATTAACGACTAATTATTATAATATCATGAACGAATTACTATTTTTAGGAAATTTAGGTACAGGCGAAATTGTGATTATCGCCATTGTTGTGTTGTTACTTTTCGGTGGTAAAAAAATTCCGGAACTGATGAAAGGTATCGGTAAAGGAGTGAAAAACTTTAAAGACGGTGTAAAAGGTTTAGAAGACGACATTAAGCTGGACGACAACGATAAGAAGTAGGAAATGGAAGAAGAGTTGGAACAAAATGAAATGTCATTCTGGGACCACCTGGAAGAACTTCGTTGGACTTTATTCCGTTCTATTCTAGCGCTCTTTGTTTTTGCTATCGGTAGTTTTGCCTTTATGCGTGACCTTTTCGATCACGTCATTATGGCTCCCTGCTATGCTGATTTTATTCTTTACCGTTGGTTATGTGAATTGAACAAGTGGCTTATCGATATAAGTCCTTGGTTTGATGTTTTACCGGATTTCTGTAATGATACTTTTCATGTAGATATCGTAAATATCAAGCTGGCTTCCCAGTTCTTCACCCACATGACCACCTCATTCTGGCTGGCCCTTGTATTGACTTTCCCTTATCTGATGTATGAGGTATGGAGATTCATCAGTCCGGCTCTGTATGACAACGAAAAGAAAAATATCAGGTGGGTATTCTTTTTCGGAACGATTATGTTTTTCATGGGATGTGCCGTAGGTTATTTTATGGTATTCCCGATGACACTCCGTTTCCTGGCAACGTATCAATTGAGCGCTAATATTACAGAACAAGTCTCTCTGGATTCGTATATGGATAACTTCCTTATGCTGATCTTTGTAATGGGAATTGTTTTTGAAATGCCGTTGGTATCGTGGTTGCTGTCGAAGCTGGGACTGTTGCACAGAGGATTTTTCCATAAGTACAGACGGCATGCTATTGTCGGATTGCTTGTTGCAGCAGCATTCATTACGCCGAGTAGCGATCCGTTTACATTGAGTGTCGTATTCTTCCCGTTATACGGATTGTACGAATTAAGTGCATTCTTCGTAAGGAAGCCCCCGGTAGAGGAACCGGATGAAGAAGACGAAGAGGATAACGAAAAGGAAAATGAAGGTTAATAAACCATAGACATTGGAAATTAGTTTAATCGGGCATGAATACACAGTATTATCTGTGAATTCATGCCCGATTTCATTATATGCTTGAAAATTTGTTTCTTAGTTCAAATCGTCTTACATTTGTAAATGTAAAGTTCATTTTCTATGATGAAAAGAGAAGATTATATACGTCAGTTATCTGCATGCAAACAGCAACTCATGCAAAAGTTCGGGGTACGTTCTATCCGGCTTTTCGGTTCTGTTGCCCGCGGTGAAAATCACGAAGGGAGTGATTTGGATATTTGTGTGGAGACTGAAACTCCTAATCCTTTCTTATTAATGGATTTGAAAGAAGAATTGGAGAGGATGTTCAAACATTCCGTAGATATTGTCCGTTACCGTGAACGTATGAATCCGTATTTGCGTCAACAGATTGAAAAAGAAGGAATTTATGTATAATAAAGAACTGGAAAAAAGTGATGGGATTCAGGGATGTGATCGCTCATCATTATTTTGATATAGATGCGGAAGAAGTATGGTGGGTTTTGGAAAATGAATTGGAGCCATTGCTTTCTGTAGTAAAGAAAATAAAGCAAGAAATTTAATTTATATTGATTTAGTTCAATTTAGTATCTTCTTTTGGAGATCATTCTTATATTTGTAAACGTCTGAACAAATTTATAAACAATGAGGCACTTCTCTTTATTGGCGGTCTCCTTGCTGGCTTTGGTGGCCTGCACGCCTGAGAAACAACAGGAGGTTGATTATGCGCAGTATGTAAATCCGATGATCGGTACGGATTTTACCGGAAATACTTATCCGGGAGCACAGGCTCCTTTCGGGATGGTGCAGTTAAGTCCTGATAACGGATTACCGGGGTGGGACCGTATCTCCGGTTATTTTTATCCCGACACGACAATTGCCGGTTTCAGCCATACACATCTTTCCGGTACAGGAGCCGGCGATCTGTACGATATCTCTTTTATGCCGGTGACCCGTCCGTATAAAGAAGCGGAAGCGCCGTTGGGTATTTACTCTACCTTCTCTCATAATGACGAGGCTGCCTCTGCCGGTTACTACCGGGTATTGCTGAAAGACTATAATATCAATGTGGAACTGACGGCAACCGAACGATGCGGTATCCAGCGCTACACTTTCCCGAAGGCGGAAGCCTCTGTCTTCCTGAATCTGAAAAAAGCGATGAACTGGGACTTTACACTCGATTCTTATATAGAGGTAGTAGACTCGGTGACGATCCGCGGATATCGTTTCTCACAGGGATGGTCGCCCGACCAGCATGTCTATTTTCAGACCCGTTTCTCTAAACCTTTCGCCGGGTATCATATGGATACGACCGCTATCGTAACCAAAGATAAAGGACGTATCGGTACGGCTTATGTCGCCCGTTTTGATTTTAATACGGAAAAAGATGAAGAGATTCTGGTGAATACGGCTATCTCCGGTGTCAGTATGGAGGGAGCGGCCAGGAATTTGCAGGCTGAAGTTCCTCTCAATGATTTCGACCGGTATCATCAGGAGGCTGTTGCCCGTTGGAATAAGGAACTGTCGAAGATCGAAGTGAACGGAAACAATACGGACGACCTGGTTAAGTTTTATACGGCTATGTATCATACCATGATCGCTCCGACGATTTTCAGTGATGTGGATGGTTCTTATTACGGACCGGATAACCAGATACATAAGACAAATGGCGGTGACAATTACTCCACTTTCTCTTTGTGGGATACTTTCCGCGCTGCCCATCCCCTTTATACATATACAGACCCGAAACGGGTAAACGATATGGTTCAGGGCTTCCTGAATTTCTTTGACCAGAACGGTGCACTTCCTTTGTGGAATCTGTACGGACATGAAACAAATATGATGATCGGTTACCATGCGGTACCTGTTATCGTGGATGCTTATCTGAAAGGGATCGGTAATTTTAATGCGGAAAAGGCATTGCAGGCTTGTATAGCGACGGCGAACCGGGACGATTACCGTGGTATCGGATTATATAAGAAATTAGGCTATGTACCGGCATTCAGTGATCCGGAGAAATGGGAAAACTGGTCGTTGTCAAAGACGCTCGAATATGCTTATGACGACTATTGCATCGCCCGTATGGCTGAAAAAATGGGAAAGAAGGAAATTGCCGATGAGTTTTACAAACGTTCGCAAAACTACCGGAATGTCTATAATAAGGAAACTACCTTTATGCAGCCGAGGGATGAAAAAGGCAACTTTGTCACTCCGTTCGATGCCAAGGATTATACGGAAGATATTTGTGAAAGTAACGCCTGGCAGTATTTCTGGTATGTGCCGCAGGATCTGGACGGACTGATCGGCCTGCTCGGAAGCAAGGAACGTTTCACGGAAAAGCTCGACAGCATGTTCACTTATGCACCGGATGCAAAAGAGGATCTGCCTATTTTCAGTACCGGAATGATCGGACAGTATGCGCATGGCAACGAGCCGAGCCACCATGTGATCTATCTCTATAACAAGGTAGACCAGCCCTGGAAGACGCAGAAATATGTAGCTCAGGTATTACACGACCTGTATCTGAATGCGCCGGACGGTATCTGTGGAAATGAAGATTGCGGACAGATGTCTGCCTGGTTTGTATTCAGTGCGATGGGCTTCTATCCGGTAGACCCGGTGAGCGGCCAGTATGAGATCGGAACACCTTTATTCCCGGAAGTGAAGATGAATCTGTCGGATGGGAAGGTGTTTTCAATCCTGGCTCCGGGTGTCAGTGCTGAGAATATTTATATCCAATCGGTTAAACTGAATGGACAGCCCTATGATAAGAGTTACATCACCCACGAACAGATCATGAGTGGAGCGACACTTGAGTTTGAAATGGGTAACCAACCCGGACCTGTTTGGTATAAGAAATAAATGTCTTTTATATAAAGAACACAGTCCCCGGACCATATGATCCGGGGACTGTTGTTTTATGGGATGATGATCCGGGTGTGCAGATTACAGCCGGTAGCCGGTTCTTACCACCCAATGAACGAATTTTTCAGGTAACCAGCTTTTACAACAGGCAAAGAGAACCTGTTCGATAGGACCTGTTTTACAACGGAAGGGTGGACGCGAACTTCGGATCAGACGGAGAATGGCATGCGCCAGTTTGTCGGGATGCGCTCCGTTCTTCTCCATCTTTTCAAAGGCATTTATGACGCGGCCGAAAACTTCCCGGTAATCCGGATTGTCGAGCGTTGCGGATGATATGCCGCGGTTTGCCGTGAAATTGGTGTAGAAGTCTCCGGGTTCGACCAGGCATACCCGTATCCCGAACGGACGGATTTCATGTTGCAGCGCCTCGCTATATCCTTCAACAGCAAATTTGGATGCGGAATAGAAACCCTGGAAAGGGACGGCAATGAGTCCTCCGATTGAACTGATATTAATGATAAAACCTTTCCGCTCTTTACGCATGATCGGGATGACAGCCTTGCACATACGCACCACTCCCATGAAGTTTGTATCCATCTGTTTGCCGATTTCTTCGTCTGTTTCCAGTTCGAGAGCCCCACTGATACCGAGTCCGGCATTATTGATCAGAATGTCGATCCGTCCCTGTTCGGAAAGTATTTGCTCCACCACCTGTTGGATGGAAGCGGGTTGGGTTACGTCCATCGTTAACATCCGGACGCCGTTGGTGCTTTCAGATGCTTTCCTGCTGGTCCCGTAGACAGTGTAACCTTGTTGTACGAGTAAGTTGGCTGTGGCTTTTCCAATACCGGAAGATGCTCCGGTGATCAGGATTACTTGCCGTGATCCTGACGGGTTTGTTCTTTTCATTATTATATTGTACTGTTTTATGGATGTAAAGATAGGTATTTTGTATTTTTGCCGTCACTATCATTTAATCTATTGTACGAGATGTTTAGAAATTTATCTTACCTGATTATTTTGTTATTCTGTGGAGCCATTAGTTTGCAGGCGCAGGAACGTGAATATGTGATTGTAGTGCATGGTGGTGCAGGAGTTATCGATAAGCTGGAAAAAGATCCGGAACGTTCCGCCCAATATTATGCGGCTCTCGATTCGGCCCTGACCATTGGCGACCGTATCCTTTCTGCCGGTGGGGAAGGTCCGCAGGCTGTTATGGCGGTAATCAATTATTTTGAAAACAATCCTTTATTCAATGCCGGTAAAGGTGCCACATGTACTGCTGAAGGCACATTTGAGCTCGATGCTGCCATCATGGAAGGGAAGGATCTCTCAGCCGGAGCCGTAGCCGGGGTAAAGACAGTTAAAAATCCGATCGATGCTGCTTATGCCGTTAAAACGCAGACACCGCATGTTATGCTGTCGGGAGCCGGGGCAGATGCTTTTGCTGCCAGCCGGGGGCTGGAACAGGTGGATAATATGTATTTTGCTACTCCGAAGACAATGGAATGGATCGAGAAGTTGAAAGAGGAAAGCCGGAAGAACGGTACTGTCGGTTGTGTCGTTTTGGATAAACAAGGAAATCTGACAGCAGGGACCAGTACAGGAGGAATGTTCAAAAAGCAATGGGGACGTATCGGTGATTCGCCTGTTATCGGGGCAGGTACGTATGCCGATAATAACAGTTGTGCTGTGTCCTGTACCGGACACGGAGAGTATTTTATCCGTCATGCGGTCGCTTTTAATCTTTGTGCACGCTATAAATATTTGAAGGAACCTGTCGGACAGGCGGCAGATTATATTATCCATACGGAACTGAATGCGAATGCGGGAGAAGGTGGCCTTATTGCTGTCGATAAAAACGGGAATATCGCTATGCCGTTCAATACGACCGGAATGTTCCGCGGCTATCTGTATAAGGAAAAAGGAAAAACGGCGGTAGAGAAAAAGGTCGGTATCGGAAAGAATATGGTCATTCCGAACCGCTCTTTTTCAATTGAAAATTGAGAATTAGGCTTCGCGCTCGAAGATAGAAATAATTGAACTACTTTTCCCTTGATGGAAAAGTAGTCAAAAGATCAAGGCTTAACCGGCTTCACTGCTTCGGCGAAAGACTACGCTCAAAAATCCGAAACTCGCTGCGCTCAGACAACGGATTTTTTTTACCGCTTCGTCTTCCCCCTTCGCGGACGTTCACCCGCTTAGGCCTTTCCCAGGAAGCTCTGCTTCCTCTTAGGATTGCCGATACTGATAATTATATACTATAACGGTACTTTCTGTTTTAACAGGCAGTGTCGGCAATCACAAAAGAACGCTTTGCGTTCTCTGAAAGGCATCAGCTGGTGAGCGTTAAACGCAGCATCCGTAGAGAGCGTCCGGAGCATCCGCTGTTTGAGCGAAGCGAGTTTCGGAGGCGACAGCGAACGTAGGATGCGAAGTAGCGAGGCAGGTGCAGCCTTGAACTTTTGGTTACTTTTCTTTCAAGAGAAAAGTAACATTCAATTCTGATAAAATGTGAGCCAGTATGAATTCAGCCAACGGATATTCTGTTAATTATTTCTGCGGAATGCGCCGCTGACAAATTCCAGTATATTCGGTAACGCCGTACGCCAGTATAGCCAGGTATGGCCGCCTCCCCGTACACGGAATTCATGTTTCATACCTTTCTCACGCATAATTTGGTGAGCCTGGAAATTACCATCCAGCAGACCGTCCTGGTCGCCACAGTCGATATAATACCGGATACGCGGGAGATTCTCTTTATCCAGTTCGGAAAGCATTTTCAGTACACTGTTCTTATGCCAGTAGTCGAGTCCCGGACCAAACAGGCGGTTAAACAAGTCCTTGTGCGACTTTGCCTGGCGTTGTTCCATCACGCTGTCATCGAAAATAGCTGCACTAAGCGGTGCGCAGGCACTAAACATATCCGGATGATGCAAAGAATAGAGGAATGAGCCGTATCCGCCCATGGAAAGGCCGGCGATGGCGCGGAACTCTTTGTTGCTCCGGGCACGGTAGGTCTTTTCGATATAGGGGATCAATTCTTCGAAAAACATATCTTCGTAAGGGGCCTTTCCGTCATATTGATTGATATACCAGGTATCCCAGGCATCCGGCATGACGACGATCATGGGAACAGCCTGGTCGCTGTTGATGGCGCGATCGGTAATTTCCTGCATCTGGCCGGTTTGAATCCACATCGTTTCATTGTCGGTATAACCGTGTAACAGGTAGAGTACCGGATAATAACGGTTTGAAGTGGCATAGCCGTCGGGCAGGTAAATGGAGTAGGATACTTCTTTTCCTAACTTTTTACTCTGGAACTTCACCGATTCATGAACCGTACTTTGAGCTATTCCTGCAAAATTAATGCAGAAACACAAAACAAGGAAGAGGATAATCTTGTTTTTCATATACTAACAGATTTAAGTAAATAGATAGATGTTTTTGTTTATTTCTAGCAAAGTTATAAAAAAGCATTGGCTATACTTGATAAAATCTGGAAAAATATTATTTTTGTTAGCTAACTGATTAATCCAAATTGTATATATGTCGCATTTACCCGATTTAATTTCAGATCTCGCTTTAATTCTCATATCCGCAGGTGTAATCACTTTATTGTTCAAATGGCTGAAACAACCGCTCGTATTGGGGTATATTGTTGCCGGATTGCTGGCCGGACCTTATGTTCATATATTCCCTACTGTTGTCGATGTGGAAAATATCAATCTCTGGGCAGAGATGGGAGTCGTTTTTTTGTTGTTTGCCCTGGGGCTTGAGTTCAGTTTTAAAAAGTTGATGAATGTCGGTTCCACCGCTTTTATCACTGCGATGACGGAGGTGATAACGATGCTGATCGTGGGCTATCTGATCGGACATTTATTGGGATGGTCGACGATGAACTCCATTTTCCTCGGAGGTATGTTGTCGATGTCGTCTACTACCATAATAATAAAGGCTTTCGATGATCTGGGGTTGCGTAACCAACGTTTTACCGGCATCGTGTTCGGTACTTTGGTGGTGGAGGATCTGGTTGCCATCATTATGATGGTACTGCTTTCGACTATGGCTGTAAGCCAGGAGTTTGCCGGAGAAGAGATGATAGGGAGTATCCTGAAAGTTATCTTTTTCCTGATCCTTTGGTTCCTGGTTGGTATTTTCATTATTCCGGCTTTATTGAAAAAGGTCAGGAAATTGATGAATGACGAGACTTTGCTGGTGATCGCGTTGGGATTATGCCTGGGAATGGTTGTGGTAGCGACGAAAACCGGTTTCTCCGCTGCATTGGGGGCGTTCATTATGGGATCGATCCTGGCCGAGACGGTGGAGGCGGAGCGTATCGAGCATATTATCAAGCCTGTTAAAGACTTGTTCGGGGCTATCTTTTTCGTATCGGTGGGGATGCTGGTCGATCCGGCTATCCTGGTTGAATACGCATGGCCTGTGATAATTATCACATTGGTTACGATTGTCGGGAAGGCTTTCTTTTCTTCCTTTGGCGTGTTGCTGTCCGGCCAGCCGCTGAAAACATCCATACAGTCCGGTTTTAGTTTGGCGCAGATAGGTGAGTTTGCTTTTATTATTGCGGCGCTGGGGGTATCGTTGAAGGTGCTGGATGATTTTGTTTATCCGATCATTGTTGCCGTGTCGGTGATCACGACGTTTACGACTCCTTATTTTATTCGTTTGTCCGGACCGTTTGCAGAGTGGTTATACCGGATATTGCCGGATAAAGCGCGTAACTTTATGGACTATTATTCGTCGGGAACAAAAACGATTAACCATGAAAGTCATTGGCGGAAACTGCTGAAGATCTATGTGGGGAAGATACTGATCCATTCGGTGCTGCTGACTGCTATCCTGTTGTTGTCTACCCAGGTCATTTATCCGTTGCTTGTGGAGAAATTTCCGGCTATGGAGATGTGGGGGAATATTATTATGAGCGTGGTAACGCTTGTCCTGATGATTCCTTTCTTGGTCGGGCTGGTGGCAAATAAGAATAACTCGCCTGAGTTATTTATGAGCTTGTGGAATGATAATAAGTATAATCACGGGAAACTGGTGGCCCTTGTCTTGTTCAGGGTGTTTGTCGCTATCTTGTTCGTTTCCATTGTGTTGATCAAATATTATCATGTGCAGTATGGTATCGGTGCGATCATTGCCGTAGGATTTCTGATCCTGATCATCCTTTTCCGTCGGGATCTGAACCAGTACTCCAAGCTGGAAGCCCATTTCCTGACCAATCTGAATCGTCGGGAAGAAGTCGACAGAAAACGGAATCCGTTAAAAGTCAGTTTTAATAATCAGTTGAGCGATAAGGATATCCATCTGGCTGTGGTGCCGGTATCGCCTTGTTCGCCCAGTGTCGGAAAATCACTGGCGGAGCTGTCTTTCAGGAAAGATTACGGGGTGAGTGTCGTAGAGATCATTCGCGGTGATCATAAGATTTATATACCCGGAGGTTCCGAACATATTTATCCGCAGGACAAGGTGGTAGTGGTAGGTACCGATGAGCAGTTGAAAGCTTTCCAGGCAAAGCTCGAAGACCAGCAAAACGGGGCGGATTGCTTCGCCGACCAGCCGAAAGAAATTACAGTCAATTCGTTTATCGTGGATGAAAACTTCCCGTTCCTGGGACAAAGTATCATACAGTCCAATGTCGGACGCCGATATAATTGCCTGATCGTCGGCATCGAACGAAATGGCGGTTCACTGACGACTCCGGATAACGAGACGGTCTTTGAAATGGATGACCTGGTGTGGGTAGTAGGAGATAAGAGCAGGATACAACAGTTGGTAAAAGGGGGGTAGAAGGCATGTTATAAAAAATTAGTTATTACTTAAAAATGGTTACTTCTGACTTTGTTTTACCAAAAATTCTAATTTTGTGCTGTTGAACTGTAAAACATATAGAAAGTATGAAAAAGAGTGTATGCCTGATGTTGATGTTGCTGATCGGTTTAGTTTCCTGCGGAGATGATGATAAACCGTCTATTCCCAAGCTGAATAAGCTGACAAAGATAACATGTAAAAAGAATGGAGTCGACTTTCCTGAATATTCTTTGGATATCACTTATAATCAAGATGGAAATGTGAGTAAAATGACGACATCCAAAGGAACTTTCAACCTGATTTATACGGACAATAAGATCTCGATGATCGATGCTTCGAATGTGCATACGGAGGATTACCAGATAAACGGGAATGTGATAGTGAACAGACAGGAATGGGCTGTCAACGAATATACTCCGAGCGAGGTCTATGTAAAAAATGAATATCGTTATAAATATAACCGGAGTAATCTGACGGAAACCGATTGGGTTATTCAACGTCCCTTGGAAGATGGAGGATACAAGACAGATAAACCTATAGCTCTGGATAACTATACCTGGTCGGGCGGAAATGTTACGGTTTACCAATATCCGCCCCTCTATGAGGTGAATTATACTTACGGCAGCCAGCTTTGTCCTACTAATTTCCCGTTCCGTGCACTAGGTACATTAAAACCGGTTGCACCGGATTTAGTAAATCCTTTGAATTCGTTATACGGGGCGTTTAACCGTAATTTGCCTGAATCAGCCAGCCGTTATCAGTTAGGTGAAAGCAAAAGTAATGCGGAATATACTTTCCGTTACCAGACTGTAGGCGATTATATTACTTCTATGATCATTACTGAAGATATAAAATCGGTAGATGGTTCGGAAGCCGGGCAAAATACCTACGAATATTCTTTTACTTATAATTACGAGACAAACTGATACCCGCATAGTTTTATCTGTCGGTATTGTATAAATATCTCACAAATACCCCTTTTGCAATAAATCTACAAGCTTTTGCGATAATATTAAAAACGAAAAAGGGGAACAAACTGTATTTTTGGGCTAGAATATAAGTACGTCTATGCCATGAATACAAAGTTATTATTGTTGGTTTCAATAATTGCATTTGTTTTTTGTTCCTGTTCTCATAAAACACGATTGAAAAAACAAGTGACCGACCTGTTGCACTCCGAAATTATCCTCCGGGGAAATGAAGCATTGGGGGAGGAGCCTGTCACAATAACTTCATTTGTGGCAGAACGGAGTGCCGGAGGAATTCACGATTTTTATTCCGAAGGCGATTACTGGTGGCCGGATCCGGTCAACCCCGATAGCGCCTATATTCGTCGTGACGGCGAAACAAATCCCGATAATTTTGTAGCTCACCGCCATGCTATGATCCGTTTTAGTACTGTCGTAGGCGACCTGACGTCTGCGTGGATCGTTACGCAGGATAAAAAATATATCGAACAAGCCTTGAAGCATATCCATGCCTGGTTTATCGATCCTGAAACATGTATGAATCCTGACCTTCAGTATGCCCAGGCTATCAAAGGGATCGTGACAGGTCGGGGGATCGGTATTATCGACACGATCCACCTGCTGGAAGTAGTGCGTTCCCTGATCATCATGGAACAGAATGATTTACTGTCCGTAGATGAGGCGGTTGCGACAAAAGACTGGTTTTCGAAATATCTGTTCTGGCTGACCGATCATCCGTACGGAAAAGAGGAGATGGAGGCAAAGAATAATCATGGAACCTGCTGGGTGATGCAGGCTGCCTTGTTTGCCCAATATACAGGAAATACGGACGTGTCGGATTTTTGCAGGGAACGTTTCCGGAATGTTTTGTTACCTAACCAGATGGATACGGACGGTAGTTTTCCTTTGGAACTGAAGCGGACAAAACCATACGGCTATTCTCTTTTTAATCTGGATGCGATGGCGACGGTCTGCCATATCCTTTCGGATGAAAATCATAATTTATGGCAATATACGACGGAAGACGGACGGAATATGCAGAAAGGGGTGGCGTGGATGTTTCCTTACATAAAGGATAAATCCGCATGGCCGTTCGATAAAGATGTGATGTACTGGGATGAATGGCCTGTCGCTCATCCGGCTTTGCTGTTCAGTGCTTACGATACACCAGACGACGCTTATGTGTCTCTTTGGTCGGCATTGGAACATTTTCCCGTTAATGACGAGGTCATAAGGAATTTGCCTGTTCGCCATCCGTTGTTATGGTTGTGAAAATAATGTTTTTACTATATAATCGATTTATTTTATTTGTTGAAAAAATATGAAGCTCAAAACTCCTCTTTTATTGTTATTGGTTGCTTTGACCTCTTGCGGAAATAAGCCTGATCTTGTTCAGGATAATTTCTCTTTTGCTTCGACACAATTGAAGCAGGCTTTTGTTGAAATGGATGCTGTCCGGTCCGCTGAACCCCGCGAAAAGCAAGCCTTACGTGATAAACAGAATCTGGGGCCGTTAGCCAGTCCGCGTAATGTGGAGGCAGACGGTACATTGCATATGGTCATTTCCCGTGACTGGACCAGCGGTTTTTTCCCCGGCGAACTCTGGTACATGTATGAATA
Organism: Parabacteroides sp. AF14-59; assembly: GCF_003479515.1. NCBI lineage: Bacteria > Pseudomonadati > Bacteroidota > Bacteroidia > Bacteroidales > Tannerellaceae > Parabacteroides > Parabacteroides sp. AF14-59. The sequence goes on from NZ_QUHH01000027.1 coordinate 21,682, forward strand.
TACAAAAGATGACTTCTGGAAACAAAAGGCCCGGGAGCAAACGGCTTTGATAGAGCGTGAAAAGATGAACGGAGGAACACATGATATGGGCTTTAAGGTGTATTGCAGTTTCGGGAACGGTTACCGGTTGACCGGAGATGCTGCTTATAAAGATGTTTTGTTGCAGGCTGCCTATACGTTGACTACCCGTTATAAAGAGAATGTGGGGGCGATCCGCTCCTGGGATCATAGCCGTGATAAATGGGATTGCCCGGTCATCATCGACAATATGATGAATCTGGAACTTCTTTTCTGGGCGTTTAAGACGAGTGGCGATTCTTTATTCTATAATGTGGCTGTGAATCATGCCCGTACCACGATGAAGAACCATTACCGTAAAGATTATAGCTCTTATCATGTGGTTGATTATGATACGATCACCGGAGCTGTGCTGCACAAACATACGCATCAGGGATATGCACATGAATCGGCCTGGTCGCGTGGGCAGGCATGGGGACTTTACGGATATACGCTGTGTTACCGTGAAACAGGTTTACCCGAGTTTCTGGAGCAGGCAAAACAGATAGAAAATTTTATCTTTTCCCATCCGAACCTGCCGAAAGACCTGATTCCTTACTGGGATTTCAATGCTCCGGGTATCCCCGCCGAACCCCGGGATGCTTCTGCAGCAACGGTAACGGCTTCTGCTTTATATGAATTGAGTATGTATGATCCTGCAAATGGAAAGGATTATATAATGAAGGCAAATACAATCCTGGAAAATCTTTCCAAAGGGTACCGTACTGCTCCCGGCAAGGACAGAGGTTTTCTGTTATTACATAGTACAGGTTCTAAGATGCATAACGTAGAGGTCGATGTCCCGATCGTATATGCCGATTACTATTACCTGGAAGCACTTCTCAGGAAACAGAAATTAGAAAAAGAAGGAACTGCGATATTATAAAACTATAAAAACAAATAAACATAATGAGAAACATTCTTTACACTTGTCTTTTCCTGTTTTGCTGTTTTTCGATGGCAGGAAAAGTACCCTCTAAACAGAAAATACGATTAACGGAAAACTGGGAATACCTGAAAGGCGACCTGGGAGGGATCTGGGAAGCAGTACGCCCTGCTTCTCCCGGTAATCCTGAAACTGTCCCTGTCTGGCAGAAAGTCACTTTGCCCCATTGTTTCAATGCGGAGGATGCCGTAGATCCCGATGTCAATTATTATCAGGGACCAGGCTGGTACAAAACATTACTGACTATTGATAATCCGTATGCCGACGGTCGTATCGTACTCGATTTTGAAGGTGCCGGGCAGAAAACGAAAGTGTATATCTACACGACGTTGGTCGGTGAACATGTAGGCGGTTACGACGAATGGAGTGTCGACATTACCGAAGCTGTGAACTCCTTTATGGCAGACGATCAGTTAATGAAACGTTTCAAAGGGAAAATTCCCTTATCAGTCCGTTGCGACAACTCACGCGATCTGGAAATGATTCCGTCCGATTTGTCGGACTTCAACTTATACGGCGGTCTTTACCGTTACCTGAACCTGGTTTATCTGCCGAAAGCCTCTTTTGAACTGATCCGTCTCGAACCGGTACTTTCAGCCGACAGGAAAGAGGGAACTGTCAAAGTAAAGGCCTCTTTCTATAACCCGGAAGATATCCGTAAAGCGAATGTCACTGTTGCTATCTATGATGCAGAGCATAAACAAATATATTCTCAGACGGTACAGAACATCCTACCCCTCGGTAATCAGCTCCTTGCGGAAGCCAGGATCAAGAACCCGGCTTTATGGGATGTCGATTCACCGGTTCTTTACACCTGCGAACTGACGATCGATGCCGGTGGACAAACCCTGGCAACTGAAGAGCGTTTCGGCTTCCGCCAGTTCGAATTTAAGGAGAAAGGTCCGTTCTTTCTGAACGGCCGGCGTCTTTTGCTTCGCGGAACACATCGCCATGAAGATCATGCCGGAGTAGCACAGGCTATGACCGAAGAAATGATGCGTACGGAAATGCAGATGATGAAAGACATGGGTGTCAACTTCATCCGCCTCGGACATTATCAGCAGTCGGATATTATCCTCCGGCTTTGCGATGAGCTGGGTATTCTTGTTTGGGAAGAAGAGCCCTGGTGTCGCGGAGGGCTTGGCGGAGAAACCTATAAAGAGCAGGCCCGCCGCATGTTGACGAATATGATCGACCAGCATCATAATCACCCTTCTGTCATTATCTGGGGATTGGGAAATGAAAACGACTGGCCGAATGATTTCAGTACATTCGATAAAGGTGCTATCCGTGCCTTTATGAAGGAACAGCACGATTTGGCACATCGTCTGGACGATACCCGTATGACGGCTATCCGCCGTTGCGAGTTCTGCAGTGATATTGTCGATGTTTATTCGCCTTCTATCTGGGCCGGTTGGTATCGTGGTGTGTTCACTGATTATAAATTGGTCTCTGAGGAAGAAATGAAGAAAGTGAAACATTTCCTGCATGTCGAGTGGGGAGGTGACAGCCATGCCCGCCGCCATTCGGAAAATGTGTTTGCCAACCTGAAAGGTATCGAGTCGGGGAAAGGTGCGGATGAACGTGACGGGGATGCTTCCCTGTATGGAGGTGCCGCCCGTGCATCCAAAGACGGAGACTGGTCTGAAAGCTATATCGTCCGCCTGATCGACTGGCATTTGAAGGAACAGGAGACAATGCCGTGGCTGACCGGTGCTGCCTATTGGCCGTTCAAGGATTTCTCTACGCCTGTACGTCCTGAAAATCCGGTTCCGTATGTGAACCAGAAAGGTGTCGTCGAGCGTGATTTTACTCCGAAAGAGAGTTATTATGTTTTCCAGTCGTATTGGACAACCGAGCCGATGATACATATTTACGGTCATAGCTGGCCTGTACGTTGGGGTAACAAAGGGGATCGTAAGGAAATTCTGGTTTATTCTAACTGTGAAGCGGTGGAATTGTTCGTCAACGGTGTCAGCCAGGGAATAAAGAAACGTGATAGCCAGGATTATCCGGCTGCCGGCTTGCGTTGGAATTGTGTATATGAGGAAGGTAAGAACGAGATACGTGCAGTTGCCGTAAAAGGAAAAACAAAGGTCACGGATGAGATCGTCCAGGAGTACCAGACGGCAAAATGGGGTAAAGAAGCTGTGGCGAGCTTATCTGTCGTTTCCCGTGAAGGCGATACCGTTTTACTGGAAGTACAGCTTCTGGATAAAGAGGGCGTCCGTTGCCTCGATTCAAAGAAATACATTGAATTTGAAATCGCAGGCGATGGCTCGTTGATACAGAATCAGGGGACATCTACCGGTAGCCGGAAGGTACAGGCTTACAATGGTCGGGCATGTATCAAAGTCAATCTGAATAAAGGGAAGAGCATGGTTGCAGTTAAAGCGGAAGGCATACCGACCGCTTTTATGGAATTGATGTAAAGACCTGTTCCCATTAACCAAAACTTTTACTATTTTTGTTTTATCTAATCAGATTCAACTACCATGATAAGGAGATTGTCTTTCATATTATTTCTGGTCCTTTTTGCATCGATATTACATGCAGAAAGGACTAATTATTTGTATTCCTTTAATTCGGATTTGAATGAAGGTATCTCCCAGCTATCCGTCATGGATATCTATCAGGATTCAAAAGGATATTTATGGTTTGCCACGAAGAACGGCCTGAACAGGTTTAACGGAAAGGAGTATGTAATTTATCGCCGGGAAGACGGGAATGAACATAGTTTGTCCGGTAACTCGATCGCTTCGGTCACAGAAGATCAGGAGGGGTATCTTTGGGTGGGAACGAATAACGGGCTGAACCGGATAGATTTGAATACCGACCGGATTAAAAGATATAATTCGGGAGTAGATGGCTTAACCCAGAGTAGTATTACCAAAGTATATTCCGATGCTGCCGGTTACCTTTGGGTAGGTACATGGGGCGGATTATACCGTTTTAACAGGGAGGAAGATCGTTTCGAACGGATTCTTTTGGATAATGGCCTCGAAGAGATCTCTGTTTCGGCTTTATTTGAAGACAGTGCGGGACGATATTGGATCGGAACAAGGGACAAAGGAGTTTATTTGTGTGACAATCAAATGAACATAATCAGTCATTTTACCCGCGAATCTAAAAATATGCCGTTGAATAACAATAATATAACCTCCATATATGAGGATACGCAGAAACAGATATGGATCGGTAGCAAGTATGGGGTGAACAAGATCAATTTACGTGAAAATGAGGTTCTGTCTTTTACGAGTGAGAACAGCAAACTGAGCAATAATACTGTCCGTTGCCTGGTCGAATGGCAGGGGAAACTGCTGGTCGGGACTTTTGACGGTATATTCGCTTTGGATCCTGAATCCGGGCAGATAGTAAAAGTGGCGGGATATGATGATATAAACCATTCTTTAAGTCATTATTCTATCTATGCTTTTTGTGTGGACCATGATCATACGTTGTGGGTCGGGACATTTGCCGGGGGGATCAATTACCTGAATAAGTTTACCAATCGTTTTGTACTTCACCGGCCGGAAGATGAACTGAATATCAGGACGGGGATTTATGGAGCGATAACATATGAATCTCCCTCCAATTTGTGGATAGCCACCGAGGGATACGGATTGTTGAACTATAATTATCAGACGAATACGTCACATTATTATCTGATCGACCCGTCTGCCCATTTTGCCTTTAATACGAATATTATCAAGTCTGTCTTTTATGAGGACGGATATGTGTGGTGCGGGACGACGAAAGGGGAAATCTATAAATTTAATATCAGGACCAAGACGTTTTCTCTTTATCATAAATATCCGGTTGAATATTCTATCTATTCCATTATACGTGACCGTAAAGGAAATTTATGGGTGGGAGGTGCGTCTACGGAGTTTGGCCTGACCTGTTTTGTAAACGATCGATTGGTCACGACTTTTACCAATAATGTAGATGAACCTTTTTATCTATCGAATGTCCGTTGTGTCCTGGAAGAAGAAGACGGTGTGTTGCTGTTAGGCAGTACGGCTGACGGATTACTTCGTTTCGATACCAATAAGAAACAGTTGACGAAATATTCGAATGAAGCGACAGTGGAAAGCTATCGTATTCCTAATAATTATATTTCTGCCATTGTCCGTACAAAGTCAGGCGAAATATGGGTATCGACGTATGGGGGCGGTATCTTCCAGTTTGATAAAACAGAACATGTTAAACGGGTTATGACGGCCAGAGACGGATTGTTGGATAATAATATCTGCTCGTTGGTAGAGAGTAGCGACCGGAAGTTGTGGATGAGTACCGTGAACGGACTGATCATGTTTGATCCCGTAGGAGGTGAGGTCAGGAATTACCACCGTCATAACGGAATAGATATCCGGGAGTTTACTTTGCATAGCGGGATTGCTCTGCCGGATGGGAATCTTTGTTTTGCCGGGAGCAATGGTTTTGTCACTTTCCAGGTGGCTGCGATGGATAAGAATGAGAATATTCCGTCGGTGGTACTGGAACAACTGTCTGTCAATAATCAACCGATCGAAGTGGGGGATGAATCGGGGGTACTGGATAAAGTGCTGGATAGTATGGATACGATCCGCTTACTCTATAATGAAAATAATTTCTCAATAACCTACCAGGCATTGAATTATATCTATTCTACACAAAATCAATATGCCTATAAATTGGAAGGATATGATACCGACTGGAATTATGTGGGAGGACGTAACTCTGCTTTCTATACAAATTTAAGTCCGGGAAAATATGTTTTCCATGTAAAAGGATCTAATAACGATGGTGTCTGGAATGAGCAGGGGCGTTCGCTGACCATTATCGTGCAACCCCCTTTATGGAGGACCTGGTATGCTTATTTGTTTTATATTATTGCATTGGCTGTTATCAGTTATGCGATTCTTCATTATGTAAATATTAAGCGGAACCTGGAAGCCGGTTTGAAACTGAAACAGTTGGAAAAACAGAAGCAGGAGGAGTTCCATGAAGCAAAGATCCGCCTGTTTACGAATTTCTCCCACGAATTGCGTACCCCTTTGATGCTGATCATTACCCCGTTTGAGGTATTGGTCAAACGGGTAGATATTCCGGCAGAATTGCATGACAAACTTTCCATTATATATAAGAATGCCCAGAAACTTCTGCTTCTGGTGAACCAGTTGATGGATCTGCATAAAAATCAGGCCGGTAGTCTGGACCTGAAGGTCAGTGAAGGAGATGTCTGCGAATATATAAAGGAAATATATTATGCCTTTAACCAGATCGCTCTTACGAACGAAGTGAAGTTTTCGTTGAATTGTACGCCTAAGACGATCAATGCCTGGTTCGATAAGTCTTTATTGGAAAAGGTTGTTTTCAATCTTTTATCGAATGCATTCAAATACACGCCGTCCGGTGAATCCGTTACGATGGAAGTCTCGGAGACATCATGGAGCGGACTGGGTACAAAGCAAACAGATGGGTTGTATAAGGATGAAAATGCGAACTATCTGGTATTGCGGGTGAAAGATTCCGGTAAGGGGATAGAAGAAGGGGAAGTCGACAAGATATTTACTCCTTTCTATCAGATTCCGGAAACGTCGGGAATCAATCTGTCCGGGACAGGTATTGGCCTGAGCCTTGTATATACGATCGTACAGCTTCATCGTGGGGTTATCTATGTAGATAATACGGAACGGTCAGGAGCCTGCTTTGTTGTGATTCTCCCGATCTCCCGTTTCGCTTTTTCCGAAGACCAGATTGAAAATATAGAGTTTGATAAGATTTCGGAAGTAACGAATACGGATGATATTTCCGCATCTCTTCCTGCTCCGGAAAAAGTGGAAGGACCGAAATATAAAATCTTACTGGTCGAAGACGACAAAGATGTGCGCAGTTATCTGAAAAAGAGTCTGGAAGCTGAGTATACCGTTATAGAAGCGGCTGACGGTGTAAGAGCATATGAAAAAGTAGTTCAGGACTTTCCCGATCTGGTCCTTAGTGATATTATGATGCCGAAACGGGACGGACTGGAACTTTGCACGCTGATCAAAAACGATATAAGGGTGGGGCATATCCCTGTGATCCTGATGACGGCGCGTTCCATGGTTGTCCATATCAAGGAAGGATTCCAGGCCGGTGCGGACGATTATATTGTAAAGCCGTTCAATATGGATGTGCTGCAAACGCGTATCCGTAGTTTACTGGCTTCGCGGGAACAGTTGAAAAAGCTGTATGGAAAGCGTTTCTCTCCGGAAGTGATGGGAATAGAGGTCAAATCGGCTGACGAACGTTTCTCTCAGAAATTATTTGATGTGATCGAGCAGAATATCTCCAATGATAAACTGGATGTGGAACTGTTATGCACGGAGATCGGTATCAGTCGCGCAAACCTGTACCGCAAACTAAAATCTATTACCGAGCTTTCTCCTATGGAGCTGATCCGTAATAAACGGTTGGAGATGGCTGCGAAACTATTAAAAGAATCGGAAATGAACGTTTCCGAAATAGCCTTACATCTTGGATTTAATAGCCACTCTTATTTTTCAAATTCTTTTAAGGCTTTTTATGGTTGTACTCCGACAGAGTTTGTACAATCGAAAGACAGGCCGGGACAGGAGAACTGATAAATTTGTATCACATTCCTGTTACTTTTGTCTCAAACTATTCATATAGAATAATTTAATACTAAATTGGAAGTATATTTTTCTTTTGTGAAAAAGAGAATATGTTTCTTTGTGTTATTGAATTTGTTGAAATTTTAAGTCTAATTAAATCCATGATTAAATGAAAAAGGAAATTAAGAAGGCCACTTTATCGTTTTGGCGATTATTATTATTAATGGTGGCGTTTAACTCAGGTTTGAGTTTGTTTGCGCAGACACAAACTGTCTCCGGAATTGTTTTGGATGAGTTCGGAGATCCGATGATCGGAGTATCTGTACTAGTGAAAGGAACAACCACAGGGATTATTACAGATGTAGACGGAAACTTTACCGTTCCGGCTAAAAACGGGGATGTATTATTGATCAAATATCTTGGTTATAAGGATCAGGAAATAAAAGTGACAGGTAATACCCGTCTGAAAATTACTCTTCAGGAAGATTCTCAAAGTTTGGATGAAGTTGTTGTTGTTGGTTACGGTACACAGAAAAAAGTGAATCTGACCGGTGCCGTATCTGCTGTAACCGGCGAAGAAATTGCAAAACGTCCGGTAGCTAACACCTCAACAATGTTACAGGGGCAGATGCCGGGTTTGCGTATCACTTCCGACAAAGGCCAGCCGGGTAGCGAGTCTGTTCAGATACGTGTACGTGGACAGGGTACTTATTCCGGTACCGGTTCTGACCCATTAATCCTGATTAATGGAGTCGAGGGAGACCTGGCCTCCCTCGACCCGAACATTATTGAAAGTGTTTCGGTGTTGAAAGATGCCGCTTCGGCTTCTATCTATGGTTCGCGTGCTGCAAACGGTGTAATTTTGATCACGACCAAGAATGGTACAGATGTGAAAGAGCGTGTTTCAATCCGTTATAACGGTAACTTCGCCGTTTACAATCCGACAACTCTGTTGGATCTGGTATGGGATTCTCCGACGTATATGAAGTACTTCAATATGGCGAAAGACAATTCCGGTGCTCCGGCAACAGACCGTTACTCGGATGAAATGATTGCTAATTATACCAATCCGTCCGATCCTACCAAGTATCCGAATTTTAACTGGTTGGATTATATGTTTAATCCTGCCTTTGTACAACAGCATAACCTGAGTATTGCAGGTACGACCGGTAAAACTTCTTATAATGCTTCTTTAAGTATGGTCAACCAGCCTGGAACATTGAAAGGCTCGGAATTTAAGCGTTACAATGCAACGCTCGATCTTACTTCGCAAGTGAATAACTGGGTTAAATTCGGAATGTACTTTACCGGTAGCCGTAGCAATCGCCAGGAAACTCGCCAGGGAGATACGGATGCTTATCTGTCGACAATCTCACAGGCTCCGACCTATATGCCCTGGTTGCCGGATGACGGAACAGGAATCAGACGCTATGCTTCTAAGGCTTTTTCGTTCGAATCTAACAATAAGAATATGGTTGCAATTGTAGAAACGGAAAATTTCAAAACAACTGTCAATACGGATGTCAATGCACAGGCCTGGTTAGAAGTAAATCCGATCAAGGGGTTGACTTGGTATACTAAAGGTGCTATGCGTTACAAACAGCAACATGATAAAGTTTGGGGAGCTCTGCCGACACCTATCTATTATTATCACGATGGAAAGCAGAACGGAACCTTGAATACGGGAGGTACCGGTTTGACAAGTACGATGAATAATAGTTCTTATTATAACTTGTATACTTATTTAAAATATGACTGGGCGACTCCGAATAAGGAACATGATTTCTCTGTAATGGCTGGTTACAACCTGGAATATTATAAACTGGATAAACTGGAAGGCTATCGTCAGAATTATGACTTCCCGTTGCATGAACTGGAGACAGGTATTTCTTCTGTACAGACGAATACCGGTAAATCTGAAGAATGGGGAATTATGTCTGCTTTTTTCCGTGCCAACTATGCATTCAAACAACGTTATCTGTTGGAAGTAAATGCCCGCTATGATGGTTCTTCACGTATCTCTTCCGAATCTCGCTGGGGTATATTCCCTTCATTCTCTCTGGGATGGCGTGTGACTGAAGAAGAATGGATGAAGGATCTGAACTGGGAATGGTTGAACAGTCTGAAACTGCGTGGTTCATGGGGTATCTTGGGTAACCAGAACATCGATCTCTATTCTTATTATGCATCGGTTACGACCGGTAAGGATTATAGTTTTGATAATTCGAATCTGGATGCTGGTGTAGCTCAGACTGCGCTTACTAATCGTAACCTGAAATGGGAATCTACTTCTATCGGCGACTTTGGTGTTGATATTACTGCTTTCAATGGTTTTAATGTAACTTTCGACTGGTATAAGAAAAGAACATACGATATTCTTCGTCAGGCACAGAGTAATTCACTGTTAGGTTTGAAGGCTCCGTATGTGAATGCCGGTGAAATGATAAATAAAGGTATCGAAGTATCCTTGGCCTATAACGGATATATTCAGAATGGTATATTTAAAGGTATGAGTTACAACGCCGGAGTATTCTTCGATCGTACGAGAAACGAACTGACGAAATACGGTGCTGATTATATAGATTCTTCTAAAGGTCTGATCTATAAGGAAGGTCTGCCTTATGAGTCATATTATGGCTATGAAGCAATTGGTATTTTCAGAGATGAAGCAGACGTAGCAAATTCACCTAAACAGTTTAATGACAAAACATTGCCGGGTGATATCAAATATGCGGATATCAGTGGCCCGAATGGAGTACCGGATGGTGTCGTTGATGAAAATGACCGTAAAGTATTAGGTGGACGTTTGCCGGATTTTGAATATTCTGTTAATCTGGGTGCCAGTTGGAAAGGATTCGACCTTTCTTTGATGGGACAGGGTGTACAGGGTGCCAAGCACTATGCCAGTGGTTGGGGATTACGTCCTTTCTACCAGGGTTCTCCTATCTCTCAGGATTATATAGACAATATGTGGACGGAAGATCATAGAGATGCCAAATATCCTCGCCTGTATTTTGCAGATTTAGGAGGTGCCAAGAACCAACGTGAAAGTACTTATTGGTTGTATAATGCTTCTTATTTCCGTTTGAAGAATTTGACATTTGGCTACACATTGCCGAAAGCATTGACGAGTAAAGCGAAGATCGAACGTCTGCGTTTCTATTTCTCCGGTGATAACTTGCTGACAATTACTAAATTCCCGCAGGGAGGCGACCCCGAACGTAACTATAATTCCACAAAAGGTACACGTTTGGTATATTATCCGCAAAACCGTATCATTTCATTTGGTGTAAATCTTGAATTTTAATTTAATCGTAAAATAGTTATGAAAATGAATAAACTATCATATATATCACTATTGGCTGCCGGTATGATGACAATATCTTCCTGTTCTGATATTCTGGATACACCTCCGACAACCACTCCGTCAGAAACTATCTTCTGGCAATCCAAGTCTGATTTTGATTCTGCCTTGACTGGTTGTTATCAGGCCATGCAGGAAAATACATTGTCACATCGGTCGATTGTTTTTGACTGTCTGACAGATAATGCTTACGGGAGTTCCGGTTCTTCTTATGTATATTTATCTTATATGATTCAGGCAGACAACATCGATCCGTCGATGACCGGTTTTATACCTGACCTTTACAAAGAAGCTTATTCTGCAATTGCCCGTATGAATATTTTTCTTTATCAGTTGAAAAATTACGAAGGAGCAGATATGAGCAGTATACGTAATCAGTATGAAGGTGAAGTTCTATTTCTTCGTTCTTACTGTTATTATCTGCTTTATTTGTGTTATGGGGAAGTTCCTTATCCAACTGAACCGTTAAATCTTACGACTCAAAACATGCCGAAAGAATCATTGGATACAGTTTATAAAAACCTGATCACTGATTTGCAGGCTGCTATTGACAAAATGGACGATAAAACATTTAAGGGAGCCGGAGGACATGCAACCAAAGGTGCTGCCCAGGGGTTAAAGGCACGTTTACTGATGTTTCATGCGTATGGTGAAGACGGTAAAATGGCTAACCGTGACGAGGTACAGGAAGCATATAATTTGTTGAATGAAATCAAAGGATATTCATTGACAGAACGTTATGCCGATAATTTTACTTATGATACTCAGGAAGCCAGTACTGAAATTGTTTTCTCTATCAAATATCTGGCTCCCAATAATTATACTGATTTTGACCGTATATATGGCGATTATGCGGCAGTTCGCCCGGTGGCTAATCTAACAAATGATTATGAGGAAGGTGATAATCGTTTAGGACAGATTGTTGCTTTTGATGATAAATATCAATGGCCTGGAGGCGAATTACTGTCATTACCCAAGAGTGATCTGAAGAAAGCAATGGTAAAATATTTGACACCGTTAATGAAAGAAGGCGATTCGTGGGGGGCAAGTTTCCGTAGTGAAACGGATTTCGTCTATCTGCGTTGGGGTGAACTTCTGCTATTGAAAGCTGAAGCTGCTAATGAATTAGGTCTCGGTGGTGTAGCCGAAATGGTCAATCAAGTACGCACACGTGCCGGTTTGGCCGATTTGCCGACAAATCTTACCCAAGATCAGCTACGTGAGAAAATACGTCATGAACGTCGCGTGGAAACTCCGTTTGAGGTAATTCGCTATTATGATATGAAACGTTGGAAAATCATGGATAAATTGAATGGACTGGAACTTGACCCGGCATTGACAGGACATGTAACAGCTTGGTCGAAGGCACACGAATATTTTCCGTTACCACAAGATCAGATCGACTTCTCCAACGGAGTGTTGATCCAGAATCCGAACTATTAATCGTTCGCTAATAATTTAAGTATGGGTGAGGAGCCTCGCTGTTATTGGCGGGGCTTCCTTCTCTGAATATAGGAGATAGATATCATGGAAAAGAGATTAATTATTTTATCAGCCTGCCTGGCTTTTTCACTTTCTGCCTTTTCCCAAAAGCAGAAAAAGCAAGGGAATGCGCCCGCTTCCTGGTCGGAAAGAATCGCTGTTGCCAAACAGAATGCCTATGAGCAAATGAAAAAGAGCTCTCTTCCGGTCGCATCCAAAGTAATAAAAGCAAAGAAAGCAGCTGAAAAGTTTACCGCCGATGTAACAGGACTGGATGAAATAGTGCTTTATACCTGGGGTACTGTCGACGGTACTGCCGACGACCAGGCTGTATGGGCCAATGCCCGGCTGATCGCAGCCGACGGCTCGTCTGTCTGGCTGAATGACCTGAAGGATACCTTCAAAGAAACGGGAACAGGGCGCCTGGTCTTTAATGCCAACGCCAAAAATGTTCCGGTCGTTATGGCTGGAAAAACCTATGAACGGACGATCATGGCGAATGCCAATACACAGATCGTCGTACCTTTGGATAAGAAATATGTCCGCTTTGAAGCTGAGATCGGACTGGAAAACCGTTCCTCTGCGGGAACAGTTATTTTCCGCTTGCAAGGAATAACCGGAAAAGAGTTATCCGAAGATATTATTGCCGGTTTCCCGGCTGAATCGGCACAATTCCTTCCGTTTGCCGGAAGTGATATGAAAGCTTTGGTTACGACCTATAATGCCGATATAGAAAAACATATCGCTCAGTCCGTTGTCGACCTGTTGACGGATAAGGCGTATTTTACAACCCGGATCGCTACTGCCGGTCAGGAAAAAGAGTTGGATAAACAGGTGATCGCTTATCTGAATATAGCACAGGATGCTATGCAGGTATACGAATTGCAGGAATCTTTGAGTTGGCTGAATGTACGGGCCGTCGAAGAGGCTTTTAATGATATGAAACGTAACAAATCGTTTGACCAGGATACCAATCAATCCAGGCTTTCCACACTGAAAGCATTGGTAAGTAAAGGTTTCTCCGGTATCTATTCGAACGATGCGACTTCTATAAAAGAGGCAAAGGATGCTTTGCAGTTGAAACATGATATCCTGCTGGCTAATCCGGAACTGGATATGGATAAACTGATTGTCGGCCGTTATCATATAGGGACGAATGCCCGGCAGATCAACCCCCGTTCACTGGGTACGCAAAATAATAACTGGTCGAACCAGACTTCCGCCGCCCGTGGCGGATTCGATGCAGAAATCGTCGAATTGTCAAACCTGCGGGGCGATATTCAGTCGCGTACTATCTTCAAACCGGATAACGGCTCGTCCGTTCCCGATCTGAAACTGCATTGGGATGCCGACCGTATCATGTTCTCTATGGTCGATACCGATAAACGCTGGCAGGTCTTTGAAGTTGGTGTAGATGGAAAAGGATTGAAGAAACTGGTTGAATCGCCGGAAAAAGATCTGGAGTTTTTTGATGCCACCTGGCTGCCTTCCGGTAAGATCATGGCCATATCCAATATCGGTTATAACGGCGTGCCTTGTGTCAACGGTAACGACGAAGTAGGTAATATGTGCCTGTACGATCCGAAGGACGGTTCGTTGCGCCGTCTGACATTCGACCAGGATGCCAACTGGTCGCCGGTGTTGATGAATAACGGCAAGGTGATGTACACCCGTTGGGAATATACCGACCTGACGCATTATTTCTCCCGCTTTGTCATGCACATGAATCCGGACGGAACGGAACAGAAAGCACTTTACGGTAGCGGTTCTTATTTCCCGAACAGTACGTTCGATGCCAAGCCGATCCCCGGACAGGCATCCGGTTTTATCGGAATTATTTCCGGTCATCATGGCGTTGCCCGTTCCGGCCGCCTGATCCTGTTCGATCCGTCCAAAGGACGTAAGGCTGAACTGGGAATGGTGCAGGAGTTGCCTTTCCGTGACCGAAAGATAGAACCGATCGTTAAAGACCGTTTGGTGGATGACGTCTGGCCTCAGTTCATTAAACCTTATCCATTGAATGATAAATATTTCCTGGTAGCTGCCAAATTGAATCCGAATGCTCTGTGGGGTATTTATCTGGTGGATGTATTCGACAATTTAACATTGATTGCAGAATTTGAAGGCGAAGGATTGATCCATCCGATACCGGTCAGAAAGACACCGGTTCCTCCGGTTATCCCTGATCGTACGAAACCCGGAACGAAAGAGGCGACAGTCTTCATTCAGGATATTTACGAAGGAGAAGGATTGAAAGGCGTACCACGCGGTACGGTGAAAGCCTTCCGTGTGCTTTCTTATGAATATGCTTATAACAGAACACCGTCCGATCATTGGGCGCAGGGTGTTCAGAGCGGATGGGATATTAAACGTTTGCTCGGAACCGTTCCGGTAGAAGAAGATGGTTCAGCCTTGTTCTCCATACCGGCGAATACGCCTATCTCGCTTCAGCCGCTCGATTCGTGCGGACGTGCGGTACAATGGATGAGGAGCTGGCTGACCGGTATGCCGGGTGAAACCGTTTCCTGTATCGGTTGCCATGAGGATCAGAATCAGATACCTATCCCGAAACGGGTGGTAGCTTCGACAATCAAACCGCATGAGATCACCC
Organism: Parabacteroides sp. AF14-59; assembly: GCF_003479515.1. Lineage (NCBI taxonomy): Bacteria > Pseudomonadati > Bacteroidota > Bacteroidia > Bacteroidales > Tannerellaceae > Parabacteroides > Parabacteroides sp. AF14-59. The sequence goes on from NZ_QUHH01000027.1 coordinate 36,741, forward strand.
TTCCGGAAGGAGGCCAGCGTCCGTTCACCTTTGAACTGGAAGTTCAGCCGATCCTCGACCGGGCTTGTATTGCTTGTCATGACGGTTCCAATAAATTAGCTGACTTTACCGGTGGACGTATCGACAAATTCTCCGGATTTGGTGAAAGTTACCTGAACCTGCATCCATACATACATCGCCAAGGGCCGGAAGCGGAAATCGAAGTGTTGAATCCTTATGAATATCATGCCTCCACCAGCCAGTTGATCAAGATGCTGAGAACGGGACATCATGGTGTGGAATTAACAGATAAGGAATGGGGTACGCTGTATAACTGGATTGACTTTAATGCTCCTTACCATAGTAAGTTTAAGGCAAATATATTTAAAGGCATAGAACAGATCAGCCGTCGTACGGAACTGACCGAAAAATATGCAGGCTCGGGTGTGGACTGGCAGACAGAAATCCGCAACTATGCCGACTATCTGGCTAAACAGCCGAAACCGTCTCCTGTAAAACCTGAACGTCAGGAATATAAAGATAAAGAGGTGAAGGTGAAAGGCTGGCCTTTTGATGCGGATGCAGCCAAAGATATGTTGGCAAAAGAACAGGAGACAAAGAAAAGTATCGAACTGGCTCCGGGCATTGTCATGAATTTTGTCCGTATCCCTGCCGGTCAGTTTGTCATGGGTATAAACCGGAAACATTCCGATTATTCGCCGGCAAACAAGCAGGAAGTGAAAAAAGCCTTCTGGATGGCGGAGATCGAAGTAAGTAACGAACAATTCCGTACGATCTTCCCGGATCATAACAGCCGTTTCGTCAACCAACTTTGGAAAGACCATGTACACGAGGGATATCCGGCTAACAATCCGGAGCAACCTGCTATCCGTGTCAGTTGGGAAGAAGCAATGGCTTTCTGCAAGAAGTTAAGTGAGAAAACAGGCTTGAAAGTGACATTGCCGACAGAGGTGCAATGGGAATGGGCTTGTCGTGCGGGTAGCGGAGACGATTTCTGGTACGGAGCATTGAATACGGACTTCTCGCAATATGAAAATATGGGTGATAAGCAGTTGAACAAACTGGCGGTAAGAGGTGTGAATCCCCAGCCGATGAGTCCTTCTGATCCCTGGTATAAATATTATACTTTCCAACCGAAAGATAATAATGTAGACGACGGTAACATGCTGATGGTAAAAGGTGGAGGTTATCAGGCAAACCCGTGGGGATTGTATGACATGCAGGGCAATATAGCCGAATGGACACGTTCCGATTATCTGCCTTATCCGTACAGCGAGAAAATGCAGGGTAGCGGATCGGAAAAAGTTGTTCGCGGCGGTTCATGGACCGACCATCCGAAAACGGCAACAGCGTACTATCGCAAATCTTACCTGCCCTGGCAGAAAGTTCATAATGTAGGTTTCCGTGTGATTATAGAAGATTAAATATAAAGTGAGCGCATTTAAGTATGTAATAATTGGATTGGCAGTCGGGGTAACTTTCGTTTGTAATGCGCAAACGAAGTTACCTCCGGCATGGCAATCTTCCCTCGTCAGAATCAGTGATGAAGGCACTTTGACGTATGTTCCGGATGAAGACGGAAATACGATCCCGGATTTCAGCCGGGTAGGTTATCACCACGGGGATAAAAGTATTCCCGTATATCCGGTCGTAAAAGAGGTCTTTCCTGCTAAGGAGGGAGATAGCGGTGCATTGATCCAGCAGGCTATCGACGAAGTTGCACGCAGAAGTCCGGATGAGAACGGGCATCGCGGGACTATATTACTGAAACGGGGTGTGTATAAGATAGCCGGTACGATTGTCATCCATACGAGCGGCATTGTCCTGAAAGGAGAAGGAGATAATCTCAATGAAACCCGTTTGATTGCTACCGGAAAAGAAAGACGTTCGTTGATACAGGTGAAAGGTCGTGGGGATATGCAGGAAGTACAGGGTACAAGAGTGAAGATCGCAGATGATTTTGTACCGGTCGGCAGTCATTCCTTCCGCGTATCTTCAACCGAAGGATTCAGAGCGGGCGACCGTGTGATCGTTTACCGTCCCGGCACACAGGAGTGGATACATGCCATTAAGATGGACCAGATCGTGGAACGGAAAGGTACGCGCCAATGGACACCGCGGGAATATAATCTGGCGTTTGAACGGGAGATCGTCAAAGTAGAAGGAAACCGTATTTTTATCGACAATCCCGTCGTTATGCAAATGGATAAAAGATTCGGTGGTGGAGAGGTCTATACATATCGTTTTGACGGACGTATCAGCGAAGTCGGTGTATCTGATATCTGCTTTGAGTCTGAATTCGAAGATTACGAGGATCTGGAACATGCTTGGATCGCTGTCGAACTGGATAAGGCGGAGAATTGTTGGGTGAAAAATATTACCGCCCGTTATTTTGCTTACTCGGCTGTCAGTTGTGAACGTTCTGCCAAAAATGTTTCTGTAATAGATTGCCGTTGCCTGGAATCGAAATCTTTGATAACAGGGGGATATCGTTACTCTTTCAACAACTGGGGACAACAAAATCTCTTTATGAACTGCCAGGCTACGGAAGGCCGTCATGATTATGTGACCGGTGCCCAGGTTTGCGGACCGAACGTATTCTATAACTGCACGGCTTCCCAGACATTTGCGGATATAGGTCCGCATCATCGTTGGGCGATCGGTACCTTATATGATAATATCGTAACCGATGGAGAAATAAATGTACAGGATCGCGGACAGATGGGAAGCGGTCATGGCTGGGCAGGTGTGACGCAGGTTGTATGGAACTGCCGGGTAAAACGCGCAGCGGTACAGAGTCCGTGGACTTCCGGAAAGAATTATTGTATCGGCTTGAAAGGGGAGAAGTATCCCGGTCATTTTACAGATCGTCCGGATGGCATCTGGGAAGGACGGAATGAAATCAATATCTTCCCCCGTTCCTTGTATATGGCCCAGTTGATGGCCCGGCAGAAAAAGAAAGATTTGTGTATTTTAATTAGATAGGTAGTTAGCAACAGCGTAAAGGCGCAGACGATTTTTTTCGTTCTGCGCTTTTTATTTGGGGAGTATATCAGATATGTGCTGATAAATACATCTGTTTGTCAAAAAATACAGCCTTGTTTGTAAGTAATGTCTTGTTTAATTGTGTCATACTATTGAAAACGATACAGATATAGTTAAAGAATAAGAGATATAAGTACACAAACAATAATGATGAACAAGCAGATCAATAAAATATTGGAAGAGAATTTGCTGGATGAAGTAAATGTGAATAAAGAATGGGAACGACTTTATGACACGATTTTACAGGAATCTATGGCTCATTCTGTTTTGAAGAGAAAAAGAAAACTTTTTTCCCATTTTCTGAAATTAGTTGCAGCTGTATTATTAGGAGCTTTTCTTGCAACCGCTTTTTTTCAGATGAATCCGAAAGATCACTCTTTGAAAAGCAGTTCCTATAAAATAATGACAGGTAAAGGCGAGAAAAGTTTCCTGCAACTTCCTGACGGGACTAAAGTATGGTTAAATACTTGTACTTCACTTGAATATTCGGTGGGTTATGGAGTAAATAACCGGAACATAGTCTTGGTGGGTGAAGCCTATTTCGAAGTAGCCAAAAACAGGGATATACCGTTTATTGTAAAAACAGATGGTTTGGAAGTAAAAGCGTTAGGTACGGCCTTTAATGTCTGTGCATATGAAAATGAAGCCAAATTGACGACAACACTTTTTTCCGGACAAGTGATGGTACATCCTTTCTCTACAAAACAAGAAATCTTATTGAATCCCGATCAGGTAGCTATTTATCATAAAAATGAAAACAAGATAGAGACAATGCCTTATCAGACGCAACTGTTCACAGAATGGAGAGCAGGAGGATTGTCTTTCGAAATGATGTATCTGGAAGAAATAGCGAAGTTGCTGGAGCGTAATTATGATGTTGTATTTCATTTCAGGAACCAGCGGATAAAGTCATTACGTTTTAGTGGTTATTTTAATAATAATGAATCGCTTACGGATATCCTGAAAGTAATAAAAATAAATACATCTATTAATTATCGGATGGTCAAAGATACGGTTATTATTGAATAGATAGTGTGAATATATAAATATCATAGCCTATGGAATAAAAAGTATAGAAGAAAAAATCATGTATTGTTGTACTTATTATAGCCTATATTCTTATAAACTGATAGTTGTTTAATCTTAAATTAATGATTATGCTAAATTATTTTTCCATAAGGAGTCAGAAAAAATACGGTAGAGTTTGGTATTGCTTTTTCAGGTATATTATACTCATCTGCCTTTGTGCTTTTGTGCTTCCGGTACAGGCTACAACCGGTAAATCGCAAGTGATTACCCTGAATATTTCGCAGGGAAACATTACGGATATATTTAAAGAGATAGAAAAGCAGAGTGACTATCATTTTTTTTATAATGATGAGCAGATCGATACCAATAAGCAAGTGAAAATAAATGTTTTCTCTTCTTCTATAGAGGATGTTCTCAAACAATTGTTTAAAGGAACAAATATTACATATAAGGTAGTAGATCACAGTTATATTGTGTTGACCAATAAATATTTTAAAAATATATCTCCTAACCCGGGTCAGAAAGGTAAGTGTATAACCGGCAGGGTTGTAGATCCGACTGATTCTCCTTTAATAGGTGTAAATGTGGTAGTCGAGGGAACAGCTTCGGGTACGATAACCGATCAGAACGGGGAATATTCATTAGAAAATGTTCCGGACAATGTTAATTTACTTTTTTCCTATGTGGGTTATTTACCCCGGACTATAAAAACCGGGAATGAAACCTTACTTAATGTAATCCTGGAAGAAGACACGAAAAGGTTGGACGAAGTGGTGGTGGTAGGATATGGAACCCAGAAAAGGATCAATCTTACCGGAGCGGTACAGAATATTACCAGCCAGGATCTTATCAAACGTAATGTCGGTAATACGTCTACAGCTCTGCAGGGATTGATCCCCGGTGTTTCTGTGGTACAATCATCCGGTAGGCCGGGAGCCGACGGCGGTAATATTACTATCCGGGGAACGGGATCCCTGAACTCTTCTACCTCTCCTCTTATTCTCATTGATGGAGTAGAAGGAGACATCAACAACGTCGATATGAATGCCATTGAATCTGTTTCTATACTGAAAGATGCGGCATCTGCATCTATCTACGGATCGAGAGCTTCCAATGGGGTAGTCCTGGTTACAACGAAACGTGCCCAGGGGGAAGGTGTAAAAGTCTCCTATAACGGTTATGTCGGTTTGAATACACCAACTTCCATGCCTGATCCGGTAAATGCGATCGAGTACATGGAAGCGGTGAATGTTGCTCGTGCCAATGCCGATATGGATCCCCAGTATTCGGAGGATATTCTTAATATATACAGAACACAAGGGGCGGATAACATTAATTATTACGATACGGATTGGAGAAAGGCTGTGATTAAAAATACGGCATTGGTACATAACCACTCTGTCAGTTTAAGCGGAGGATCCAAGATGTTCCATGTTTTTGCAAATGGCGGTTACTATTATCAGGATGGACAAATCTCGAATAACACCTATTCCCGTATGACCTTGCGTCTAAATACAGATGCCCAGTTGACCAAATGGCTGAAGGTTGGTTTGGATGTCAATATTCGTCAGTCGAAAGCAACTAATCCCTGTCTGGACAGCCCGGAAAGCATAATCAACAAAGCTCTTACTTTCACCCCTGTCTTTTCAGGTGTGAATAATGACGGCAGTTGGGGATTCGGACAGAATGGCGACAATCCTATAGCAGTATCCAAAGTAGCCGGTGTTGCGACAGGTGTAACGCCTGAGTTGGGTATAAAAGGATTTGTCTTACTACAGCCTTTCAAAGGTTTTGAAGCATTGGCTAGTTACAGCAGTCGTAAAGTCGAGTATAAGTCGGATTCATTCATCAATCCTTACGACACCTATGAAAACGGTGTTTTTAAAACGACTTATCCGGCTAACGGAAATTCGAAATATGAAGGATGGAGCCAGACGATCACCAATCAGTTCAATGCCCAGGCCTCTTATGAAACGAACATACTCAGAAATTATTTGAAAATATTGGCAGGTGTGCAGACAGAAGAACTGACCAACCGGGGATTTTCTGCAAGCAGAAAAGGTTTTGAGTTTGAAGGATTTGAAGAGTTGAATCATGGTGATATTTCAACAGCATCTAATGCCGGAACACGCAACGAATGGGCGATGATGTCGTATTTTGCACGTGTGAATTATGCTTTTGCAGATCGTTATTTGCTGGAGTTGAACGGCAGATGGGATGCTTCTTCCCGTTTTATGAAAGGACATCGGTGGGGCTTTTTTCCTTCATTTTCTGTTGGTTGGAGAATCTCTGAAGAGTCTTTTTTTCTCCCGGCTAAAAAGTGGGTGGATAATTTAAAAATACGTGCTTCTTATGGAACCTTGGGAAATCAGGATATTATTTTAGGTGGTAATCCCGTTTATTTCCCCTATGCTGCGTCCATAGCTTCCGGTTACGGTTATTGGTTTGATAAGAAAGAAGGGACAGGTGTTGCACAGACCCAGGTAGCCAACGAAAAGATTTCATGGGAAAAGTCGACCCAGTTCAATGCCGGAATAGATGCCGCATTACTCAATTCACGTTTGAGCGTGAATTTTGATTATTATATCCGGAATATAAATAATATGCTTCAACAATTTCCTATCCCGATGTATGTAGGATTGTCATCACCCTGGGAAAATGCCGGTTCTATGAGAAATAACGGCTGGGATCTGTCGGTTTCCTGGCGTGACCGGATAGGAAATGTCGGTTATCATATTACCGGAAATTTATCGGATGTGAAAAATGAAGTTACCAATCTGTATGGGAATGAATATATAGATACACAAATTATCCGCGAAGGACTTCCACTCCGTTCTTGGTACGGATATGTATCTGATGGTTATTTTCAGACTCAGGAAGAGATCAACGCCTCACCTGTATATGGCGGAAACAAAGAGAATATAAAACCGGGATATATAAGATATAAAGATATTAGCGGACCGGATGGAAAACCGGATGGTGAAATAAATGATTACGACCGTACCGTGATCGGTAATCCGTATGCCCGGTATGAATTTAGTTTAAATCTCGGAGCAGAATGGAAAGGTTTTGATTTTACTGTATTCTTACAAGGTGTTGGAAAACGGGATATCCTATATACTGAAGCGGGGGCACGTCCTTTCTATGTTGGGCGTACTATTTTTAAGAACCAGTTGGATTATTGGACACCGGAAAACAGGAATGCAGAATTCCCGTTGCTTCTGATCGACGGATCCGGCAATAATCCGAATAATATCGTATCTGATTTCTGGATCAAGAGCGGGGCTTATTTACGTATGAAAAATATGGTTGTCGGATATACGTTGCCTAAAAAAATATTAAGTAAATTGCATATCGATAATTTACGAATCTATGCCAGTGCCCAGAATTTATTTACGATTTGTAGTGCTTATAAAGGTTATGATCCTGAAAATTCAGTAGATAGAGGTAGTTTCTACCCGGTAATGCAGACTTTTACATTTGGTGTTGATATTCGTTTTTAAAAAATTATAGATATATGAAAAAGTTATTATTCAATATAATACCAGGAATCATTGTCATAATGCTGGCAGGATGTTCCGATTTTCTCGACAAAACATCTTCCGATTATTCATCTTCCGGTTTCTATCAGTCTGAAGCGGCTATTAAAAGTGGAGCTGAAGGAGTGTATAATTATTTATATATGGAGCTTGGCTATGCCATACCTTTTAATATTTCACTTGATCATTATACCGGTATGGCCTTTGAACGAAATGAAAATACGACGATAGGAGCGGGTGGCGGACTCAATCCGGATAATAATGAAGTAAAAACATTCTGGAATAAATTATATATTGTGATTGCCCGCGCCAACTCCGTGATATACGGATCAAAAGAGTATATTGACGGACTGGGTGATAATGCTCATCAGTATTTGGCAGAAGTGAAAGTGCTCAGGGCGTTCGCCTATTATAATCTGATAGCGACATATGGGGATGTTCCTTTCTTCACAGATCCGGTCACTATTGAGCAATATAAAGAAACTAGGGTTTCCAGAGAAGATATACTTGATTTTATTCTGACTGACCTGGAAGAATCCGCATCAGCTTTACCCTGGATTGCTACAAGCCGTGGACGTGTGGATAAAGCGGTTGCATACGGTTTAAAAGCCCGGGCTGCTCTTTTAGGCGGTAGTCTCAATTATAGGGGACAAGGGGCGGATTATTTCCGTATATCGGCCGAGGCCGCCGGGAAAGTGATCGGACAGAGATCACTGGCTCAGAGTTTTGATGATTTGTTTAATATAACCGGACAGGCAAAGGCTGATGTCAGGAATGAAATGTTATGGGAATTAATGTATTCTGACCAGGGAATAAAAAAGACCCATGTGGTTGCCTTCGGTCAGGTATCCAGAAATACCGGGCAGACAGGTAGACATCCGTCCATGCTTTTAGCAGATACGTATGAATGCATAGACGGAAAGCGTATCGACGAATCTTCCTTGTACGATCCGCGATATCCGCAGAAGAACCGTGATCCCCGTTTCCGTTCTACACTTTGGATGCACGGCGATACGGCCACTGTGAATAATGGCAATCTTGTACGCCAGATAATCAATGCCTATGATATAGAGGCTCAGTTTTATGATTTCTCTTCAAATACCTGGTATCTGGCAAATAATGCAGATATAAACAGTTCGGCGGCATGGGCCAGTTTTTGTAATGCCGGTGTTGGATATATCTGGGCTAAATTCAGTAATGAAACAGCCGAGAATATCAGTGCCCAAAGTTGTAATATACCGATTATGCGTTATGCTGAAGTCTTATTGACTTATGCAGAGGCTAAAATAGAGTTGAATGAACTGGAAAATACGGTATATGATGCTATTAACCAGGTGCGTAACCGGGTAGCTATGCCGGATGTATCGGCAGACCGGATAGGAAATCAGGATAAAATGCGCCAACTGGTCCGTCGTGAACGTAAAGTGGAATTTGCTTTGGAAGGATTGCATCATGTGGATATGAGACGATGGGGGATCGGTGATTTGGAAAATGGCCAACCTACCTACGGACTTCCTTTGCCGGAGATTGGTTATGAAGGTCTGACTTCTACGGATATACCCAACTTTAAAACGTCTGAACGGACTGATTTGAATGATATCCCTAATTATGACGCTTATAAAAGTAAACTGAAAGTTCGTGACCGGAATCGTTTCTGGAATAAAAAATTTGAATTATGGCCTGTTCCTCAGTTGGAAAGAGACCGGAATCCAAATCTTTCACAGAATGAAGGTTATTGATAAACCAAAGCGACACAGGTGCCTGTATAGGCATCCTGTGTTGTCCTCAAATAAACGATTTTAGAATTTATGGTAACACGTCGAGATTTTCTTAAAGTGACAGCTGCCGGAAGTGCCTTGCTTACTGTGGGGGATTTTACGGAAGTGAAGAACAGGATGCATCCTTTTATCCAGTCTCCGGAATATTGTAATGAAACTTCACGTGATATTCCTTTTCTGGAAGAAACGGATGTTATTGTTGTAGGTGGCAGTTCCGGAGCTGTTGCAGCAGCCGTAGCAGCCAGGCGTGCCGGAAGTAATGTTTTTCTGATAGCTCCGCTTCCCTATTTGGGAGATGATATTTGCGGCTCATTCATGTATCAGGTCGATAAACGGAAAGAACAGCCTCAAACAGCCCTTGCCCGGAAAATATACTTTCCGGAGAATGATCCCCGTGAAACGTATCCGGATAAATCCGAGAGCCAGATACTTTATACACAATATAAAAGCCCTCTTCCCCTTCATGTGAAAACCATATTGGAGAATGAGCTGATCGATAACGGTATCCATTTTCTTTATAGTAGCTATGTAACCGATGTAATAAAAGATATAAAAGGTACTTTGGCAGGCGTGGTACTGGTGAACCGTTCAGGCCGGCAGGCTATCCGTGCCAAAGCAGTGATCGATGCAACACCACACGCTTTAATTGCGGAATTATGTGGTATCCCTTTCACACCTTTTACTCCTGGAAATCATATTTTAGAGTATACGGTTGTCGGTAATTCCGTTAAAGAAGCTCCGGAGATCCGTTCAGCGGAAACGATGCCTTTTACTTTCTCATCCGAGGGGAAAGAGTATCCTGTTATCCGTTATACTTTCAATTATCCCCTGAAAGGGAAGACGCATGCTTCTTTTATGGAAGCCGAGCAGTTTATCAGAGATATAACCTGGGATGCCGACCAGGTGGATAGCTCGGATGTACTTTGGTACATTCCGTCCTGGCATATCATTCCGGAAAGCGGTTATTCCGAAAAAATACAGTCTTTAGCGTCGCTTCCGCAAACCACATATGTTCCTAGCCTCATTAAATATCAGGAAGATGGAATAGATACAGTTCTTTCTGTTCATGCTTTGCCGAAAGAGGCGTTTACTTGTAATAAAGTCGAAAACCTCTGGCTAATGGGACCTTGTGCCGCTTTACCGAGAGATATTGCAGCTTGGTTGTTCCGTCCGGTAAACGGTATGACTTTAGGTGAAATTATAGGCGAACATGTTTCAAACAGTATTGCCGGAATAAAAATTGAAAAACAGATACAGGTCGTACCGGTAACGGCTCACGGCAGTAACTTTGGAGAAGTCAGAGAAATGCTGCATCCCCTGCGTCCCCAATCTGATAACGGTTATGTTCATTTGCCGCAAGGGGTATTACCTGTTTGGGGTAATTATGACGTGGTGGTAATGGGAGGAGGGACAGCCGGAGCCCCTGCCGGAATAGGTGCAGCCCGTCAAAAATCTAAAACATTGGTCCTGGAATATTTGCATGGTTTGGGTGGACTGGCAACACTGGGATTCATCGGTTGTTATTGGGATGGATTCCGGGAAGGATTTACGTCGGAGATAGATGAGGGTGTTAGAAAAATGGCTCCCGCCGATCATCCCAGGCAGATAAAATCGGATGGCAGATTCAGGGCTGACTGGAAAATGGAGTGGTACCGCCGGGAATTACGGAAAAACAAAGCAGATATATGGTACGGAGTAATAGGTTGCGGAGCGTTGGTGAAAAATGACAAGGTGGAGGGGATCATTATTGCTACCCCTTGGGGAAGAGGAGTAGTTTTAGCCAATACCGTAATTGACAGTACCGGAAGTGCTGATATCGCTATTGCAGCCGGAGCAAGTTACGAATACACCGGCAAAAAAAATATAGCAGTACAAGGCGGAGGACTTTCCCGTTTTAATCCGAATGACTATTATAACAATACAGACTGGACCCTGATTGACGATTCGGATGTGTTGGATGTTAGCCGGTTGTTCGTTCAGAGTAAAGTGAAATACAAAGGTCAGTATGATGTAGGAAAACTTCCTCAGACGCGCGAAAGAAGGCGGATGATCGGTGAATATGTTATCTCTGTGTACGATATCATTCATCATCGCCATTATCCGGATACCATTTCTTATCATCGCAGTTCCTTTGATACGCACGGTATGACTGTCAACCCTTTCTTTACCTTGAATCCTCCGGGTAAGCGGCATGTCATTTATGATGCGGATGTCCCGTTGAGGGCTTTGTTGCCGAAGGGATTGGATGGAATATTAGTAACGGGGCTGGGAGCGAGTGCCCATAGAGATGCTATGCCTGTGATCCGTATGCAGCCATGTTTGCAGAATCAAGGATATTCGGTCGGTTATCTGGCGGCTACAGCCAATAAAGAGCAGAAGCCGTTACGAAAAGTAAATATAAAACAGATACAAAAACATTTGGTCGGTAAAGGGATCCTTCCGGAGAGAGTATTGAAAGAGAAGGAGTTTAAAGGATTTACCGGTAAAGATCTGGAGGCTGCCGTCGAAAATGTCACTGATAATTATAAAGACCTGGAGGTTCTTTTAGCTGAAAAAGATAGATGTATTCCTTTGCTGAAAAAGAAAATAGGAACAGTCTCGGGTGAGGCGGAATTAATTTATGCCGGTATTTTGTGTACTTTGGGTGACAAGGAGCACGCCCGGATAATAGCAGAAAAGATCCGGTCTTATAAAGAATGGGATAAAGGTTGGCATTATACTGCATCTGCGCAATTCGGGGAGTGTATGAGCACATTGGATCGTCTGATCATGGTGTTGGGTAATACCGGTAATCCTGCCGTATTGCCGGTGATATTGGAAAAGGCACAATTGCTCCGGCTGGAAGATCATTTCTCTCATTTCCGCGCGATAACTACCGCTTGCGAGTGTATCCGTAGCCGGGATGCGGTTCCAGTATTGCGAAAACTGCTTACGCTGGAAGGAATGCGTTATCATGATTTACCTTCTTATGCAGTGGCAAGGAACCGGGTGGTCCCCTATATCCATGATATAACTTATCGCAACCGGATATTGAAAGAATTATTAGTTGCCGGAAGCTTATATAGTTGTGGTGATACCGATAAATTAGGCGAGAGCGTACTACGGAGGTATGCCGGTGGCTTGGAAGGGCACTATGCCCGTTTTGCTTATGAAACATTAAAAGACGGATGAAATGAAATATGATCTATTGAAAAGAATATGGATAATTTATCTTTTGTTTTTAACGGGGTGTCATCCGGAAACAAAAGTGGATGTTCTGATCATCGGCGGTGGTGCAAGCGGTAGTACTGCAGGCATTCAGGCCGCACGGATGGGAAGCAATACGTTGATCCTGGAAGAACATGAATGGTTGGGTGGCGCATTGACTTCAGCGGGGGTGAGTTGTATCGACGGTTGTTATAATTTGCCTGGTGGTTTGTTCGGGGAATTCAGAAAAGGATTGATAGAACACTATGGTAGCGAAGACGTGATGCATACTGCTTGGGTTTCGACTATTGCTGCGGAGCCTTCGGCTATGAATAAGGTTCTGAAGGGGATGGCTGCCAAAGAAAAGTTACTTTCCGTATGGTATAATTCGTTGGTGAAGGAAATTACTCCTTTGCAGGAAGGTTGGCTTGTGACGATCGACAAATCGGGAGAGCAGCAGACAATCCGTACCAAGGTTTTGATCGATGGAACGGAATTGGGAGATGTAGCGAAACTATGTAACGTGAAATACGACATCGGAATGGAGGCGCGTAGTATTTGCGGTGAGTCGATAGCCCCGGAGCAAGCCAATGATATTGTACAGGATATTACGTATGTCGCTGTTCTGAAAGACTATGGGAAAGATGTCACTATCCCTTGTCCGGAAAATTACGACCCTTCCGTCTTCTATTGTACATGTAAAACACCTGAATGTACGGATCCTAAAGAACCTGATCGGGTGTGGGACTGTGATCACATGATGCGGTACGGGAAATTGCCGAACAATAAGTATATGATTAACTGGCCAATCGAAGGCAATGACTTTTACGTAAATTTGATTGAAATGTCCTCTTCTGAACGTGAAGCGGCCCTGGATATGGCAAAAAACTTTACAATGTGTTATTTGTATTTTCTTCAAACGGAACTGGGATATAATACATTAGGATTGGCCGATGATGAATATCCTACAGCTGACAAGTTACCCTTCATACCTTATCATCGTGAATCACGCCGTATACATGGAAAAGTGCGTTTCACGCTAAATCACATAACGGACCCTTACAATCAACCGGAAAAATTATATCGAACCTGTATTGCAGTCGGTGACTACCCGGTAGACCATCATCATGCCCGTTACTCAGGCTGGACCGAGTTGCCTAATCTGTATTTCTATCCGGTTCCCTCTTTCGGACTACCGTTGGGTTCTCTTTTGCCGGAAGATATAGAAAATCTGATTGTTACCGAAAAATCTATATCTGTGTCTAACCTGGCTAACGGTACTACCCGGACCCAACCTGTTTTGATGCAGATAGGCCAGGCGGCGGGGGCTTTGGCTGCTCTTGCCGTCCGGGAAGAAAAATACCCTTCGGAAATTCCGGTGCGGAATGTTCAGAATGTTTTGTTGGATGCTGGTTGTTATTTGTTGCCTTATCTTGATCTGCCGGTGGAAGATAAACATTTCGGAGCTTTGCAACGGATCGGTTCTACAGGAATTTTACGGGGAAGAGGAGCTAATTATGGTTGGGCTAATCAGACCTGGTTCGACGCAGATTCCCTGTTAACCGGAAATACCGTACGGAAAGGTTTAAAAGACTGTTATCCTCAACTTGATCCGGATTTGCCGGATTCTACCTTAACATTGGCAGAGGCATTTACTTTTATAAGTGAATTAGGAAAGGCCGTGAAGGCGAATAAAGAGAGTTTTATGGAGGATGAACCTGCGTCTTTGTGGAAAAAGCTTGGGTTGGCCGATTATAATTCGTCCAGGAAAATAACGCGCAGGGAATTTGCCGTTTTGCTGGATGAATTGATAGATCCGTTCAATAATATTCCGGTAAATGTAAAAGGGGAGATAGTAACGGAAGGGAAGGAATAGGAAAAGCCTATTATCAAAAAAGAGCCAGATAGTCTTTCAATCGGGCTTTCAATATTTTTAGCGCACGGTAGATCTGGGTATCTACCGTGCGTACTGATATATTTAGCTTTTGTGCGATCTGTTGATTTTTTAGCCCTTTGAGACGGCTCAGGATAAATATTGTTTTACATTGGGGAGGGAGTTGTTTGATGGTGTTCTTGATGATTTGTTCCATTTCGATGATACTTAGTACTGTGTCGGGAGTTGCATGGGAATCGGAGATATCCGCCTGAGTATTTTCCTGAATATTTTTTTCGCTTATATGGAAAGGAACAGATCGCAGATAGTTAAGACATTCATTTTGAACGGAGCGGAATAAATAAGCTTTCAAAGAAGTATGTATATCTATTTCTTCTCGTTTTTCCCAAAAGCGTAAGAAAACATTTTGTAAAAGATCCTTTGCTTCATCCGAAGATGCAATGAATTTCCGGCAAGAAAAATAGAGTGGCATATAGAACGCTTTGAATAAAGCATTGAACGCATCTATGTTTCCTTCTTTGATTTGCTTGATTATTTCTTCGTCTCGTATCATTAATACATTTGTATATGAATAAAAAAACATGGGAATGTCACCGGATAGATTTCCGGTTGAACATTCCCCATATAAAGCAGACGGTTAACATGTACGCATGGGATTAAAGTATCTCATTTGTCACTTTATTAAAATAAATTATACATTTTTGGATATCAGGAACGGAATTATCCCAGTTATATTCATATTCGATTGAGAATACGCCTTTAAAACCCTGTGCTTTCAGTTCCTTCAACATCCCTTCGACATCCAGTATGCCTGTCCCCCAGATCACATCGTGCTGTTCCTTTTCTCCCGCCTTTTTAGCTGCGATATCCTTGAAATGAAGTGAGATGAGGCGTCCGTTCAGTTTTTTCAGGCATGCTATCTGATCGAGTCCTTCCCTGCGCCAATGTCCGACATCGGCACACGAACCGAGCGAAGGGTTACGTCCGGAGATAGCCTGCAATAAGTTCTCCGGTTTCCAGTAATCGGATGGTTGGGGATGGTTGTGTACCGATATCCGGACTCCGTACTGTTTTGACAGTTTTTCTACCAGGTCCCAGTCGCCGAGTGCCGGTTCGCAGGTGATGAACTCCATTTCCATCGCCTGGGCAAAACGGAACATCTTTTCCCAGTCGGAGGATTTCTCCGCAACATATACACCGCAACCGACGATCTTTATCCCTTTGGATGCAGCCAGTTCTTTCAGTTCTTTTTGGGCTTGGGCATCCAGATTGAAGTCGAAAACCCGGTCACCCCATTTGCCGCCCAGCTTATGTCCGGGGTATACTTCTATGTATTTCAAGCCTAACTCCCGGGTTTTGTCGAGTGCTTCCGTCAGTGTGAACAGATGGAAACTATACGACTGCATTCCCAGTCGCCAGCCGTTCTTTTCCGCTTTGGTCTGTGCCTGCACGGGGATGACAAGCAAGCCGCAAGCCAGTACTAGTAAGATATTGAATATTCGCTTTTTCATGATCGATTCGTTTTAGTGGGGTTATTGGGGCATATCCGGTAAGGAGAAACCATTGTTGTAGGTGTGCCTGATCCATTCGTCGGCCATTTCTGCCGCGTTGAATTCGGCAAAGCGGCGGTCGAAACGGGGATCGCCGTCTATCACTTTGAAATCGTCTACCGTTACGATCTTTATTTTGTCCGTCGGAGAGATATTCGTGAAGCGCATGTGTTCACCGTCCCACTGCAACTCGCGGTGCAATCCCTGTAATCCGGAGAGCCGCACTGCCAAGACACCCATCACGACCATCTCGTTGAACGGGCCTGAGAACTGGAAATTGGAAGAGGATTCCGTCCGGTTTTCGGGCGACTCCTTGCAGGCACGTATCCAGTCTTGTTCATGGGCGTTAGTCGACCAGATATCGCCGTTACCGCCTTTGATCCTGGCAAGGGTCGGTTTTGGTTGGTTGAAATGTTCCATATCGGAAACAGGCAATAAAGTCGGGTTCATTCCGTAACAGCCGGTCATGATCTTTCCTTTCGTGCCGATGAAAATGATCCCCCCGTTTTCATCACCCATCATCTGACCGTCTTTCAGTTCGTCCGGTCGTGGAGGCATCAAGCCACCATCGTACCAGTAGACTTTTACTTCCGGCATTTTCACATTTCCTTTGACCGGACGCTCCGGGAAGGTATAGGTTACGATCTGGGCATGAGGGGGAGAATACAGGTTACTCAGTGTGGAGCTACCGATAACGCTGGTCGGATATTTGAGGTCGAGTGCCCAGTACAGCGGGTCCATGATGTGGCAGGCCATATCGCCTAATGCCCCTGTACCGAAGTCCCACCAGCCGCGCCAGTTCCAGGGTGTGTACACCGGATGGTAAGGACGTTTCTGTGCCGGACCGATAAAGAGGTCCCAATCCAGAGTCTTCGGGCACTTGGCCACCTCCTTTGGTTGCATTAATCCCTGCGGCCAGATCGGACGGTCGGTCCAGCAGTGGACTTCATATACCTCACCGATGATGCCTGCCTGTATCCATTCTGCGATCTGGCGGCACCAGTCGAATGAATTTCCCTGGTTACCCATCTGTGTGGCTACCTTATATTTCCTGGCTAGTTTAGTGAGTAGACGCGATTCGTAGACCGAGTGAGTTAGCGGTTTTTGTGTATAGCAATGTTTCCCCAATGTGATGGCATGGGCGGTGACCCCGGCATGGGTATGGTCGGGCGTTGCTACCATGACAGCGTCGATGGATTTTCCTATTTCGTCAAACATGACACGCCAGTCTTTGAAACGTTTGGCATTCGGATAATCCTTGAATGTTTTATCGGCATAATGCCAGTCGACATCACAGAGTGCGACGATATTTTCCGTGTTCATATTTGCCAGGTTACGGCGTCCCATGCCACCGACACCGATTCCGGCGATATTCAGTTTGTCACTCGGAGCCGTATGCCCGAAAGTCCTGCCGAGTACGGAACCCGGTACAATAGTCAGGCTGGCAGCAGCTACCGCTCCTGTCTTCAGAAAATTTCTTCTTGAAATGTTTTTCATAACTATTATTGTTAAAGTAAACTTTACTAGAGTGACAAAATCTGACTTAGGCTTACTTACAACAGAAGTCCCTTTTTTGTTTATTTTAACCAAATGGGAGCTGAGAAATCGGGTTTACTTTGGCTCTATATGTTGAGGTGGTCGGGTTTTTACAGGGAAGAATGGGAAAGGTAAAAAAATAGCTTTTTTGAGAAAAGGCAATTGTCAAAATGTAACTATCCTACCGGGTAAATCGGATTAATATAGCGGGTAAATGAAAATACCCTAGCGGGTAATATTTTTTAACGTATCTATATGTTCCTGAAATAACCGATAGGAAATCATTTTGTCAAAAGCTTATATTCCTGTAGTGGTGGTAATTTCTTACTAAAAAGATGGATCATTTGTCTTTCAGCAAATCCGGACGCAACCGGGCAGTCCGTTCCTGTGCTTGTTGCAAACGCCATTCGTCTATCTTCCGTTGGTGGCCGGAGAGAAGGACATCGGGTACTTTCCAACCTTTGTATTCGGCAGGACGTGAATAAACGGGCGGGGCGAGCAGGTTATCCTGGAAAGAGTCGGAGAGGGCGCTTTGTTCGTCACCGATGGCTCCGGGGATCAATCGTACGACCGCATCGGTGATAATGGCGGCTGCCAGTTCGCCACCCGTCAGCACATAATCGCCTACAGATATCTCTTTGGTGATCAGATGCTCCCGGATGCGGTAGTCTATACCTTTATAATGACCGCACAAAATAATCATATTATCCAGCAACGACATGCTGTTCGCCATCGGCTGGTTGAATGTTTCCCCGTCCGGCGACGTATAGATCACCTCGTCATATTCCCGTTCGCTTTTCAGTGCAGTTATAGCCCGGTCGATCGGTTCGATCTGCATCACCATACCGGCCTCACCCCCGAAAGGATAATCGTCTACACGCCGCCACTTATTGGTCGTGTAGTCACGCAGGTTATGTAAATGAATTTCAGCCAGGCCCTTGTCCTGTGCCCGTTTTACAATGGAACAATTGATCATTCCATCGATCATTTCAGGAAGTACAGTAAGTATGTCGATACGCATAATAAGAATCTCTCGTTGGATATTTTTATCTGATAAAACGATGCAAAAATACGACATTATTTTGGGATGAGGATGCAAATGCATATAAGATTCGCCGGGAGGACAGAGGATATGCGGAATGAGGACGAATCTTTTCCTGTTATAAATGACAGATATAGCTTGGCTCGTTGTTTCTTTTTACTAAATTTGCGTCACGGTCCGAAACTTTGGAAAATCAAAGGTTTTTGAAGAGTGTGGGTGAGATAATACGAACAAATTGATTCAAATGAATAATAAGCTGAATATAAGATATCTGTATCTGGTCTTGTTGGGGGTAGTCATATTGGGAATATTGGCTGTGTCTGTCGGATATAGGCTTGTCAGGGAGGATAATATTACTTTTATCGATGATGTAAATACCGGGAATCAGGAAATAAATGAAAATTCATCTGCGAACAAACTCGAATTACGTTATTCCAAAGAATACCGTAGCTGGAAAAACACTGCGGATACCAGTTTTGCCAGTCTCTTCAACGGGAATCAGGCCGTAGACCTCTTGGCAGAACGCCCGAACCTCGTTATTCTATGGGCCGGATATGCCTTCTCTAAAAGTTACTGTACACCGAGAGGACATATGTACGCGATCGATGATATGTACACCAGTTTGAGGACGGGGGCACCCGAAGGAGAAAATGACGGTCCCCAACCGGCTGCCTGCTGGGCCTGCAAAAGTTCGGATGCGTCGCGTTTGATAGATAAGATCGGGCGGGAAGCTTTTTATAAAAGGAAATGGGCTGCCTGGGGAAGTGAGATCATTAATCCGGTTGCTTGTGCGGATTGCCATGATCCGGAGAGTATGGAGTTGCATATCCCCCGTTTGTTTCTGACTGAAGCTTACACGCGGAAAGGCATGAGTATAGATAATGTGTCGGAGCAGGAGATGCGTTCGCTGGTTTGTGCGCAGTGTCATAGTGAATATTATTTTTCAAAAGAAGATAAACGGGTGGTCCTTCCCTGGGACAATGGATATTCGGTAGAAGATATCGAGGCGTATTATGACCGGATCGGTTTCTCCGACTATGTCCATAAACTGAGCAGGACACCTTTGCTGAAAGCACAGCATCCCGATTATGAACTGGCACAGATGGGGATTCATGCCCGCCGGGGTGTTTCCTGCGGAGAATGCCACATGCCTTATGTGGGTGAAAACCAGGAAGGTTATAACGACCACCATGTACAAAGTCCTCTGGCTATGATCGACCGGACCTGCCAGACTTGCCATCGTGAGACTGAAGAAACCTTGCGTCAGGATGTCTATGATCGTCAGACCAAAGTGACGGAAATACGTGAGCAATTGGAAACGGAATTAGCGAAAGCGCATATCGAAGCAAAATTTGCCTGGGACCGGGGAGCTACGGAGAAACAAATGGAACAGGTGCTGAAACTGATCAGGCAGGCACAATGGCGCTGGGATTTTTGTGTCGCATCGCACGGAGCTTCTTTTCATGCTCCGCAGGAGGTGTTGCGCGTCTTAGGAACCGGGATCGATAAGGTCATGCAGGCACAGATGGATATAATGAAGATTCTTTTTAAGCTCGGATATTCAGGCGATGTTCCCATGCCGGATATTTCTACGAAAGAAAAAGCACAGAAGTATATCGGTCTCGATATGCAAACCGAAAATGAAGCTAAAGAAGCTTTTCTGAAGACAGTGATACCTCAATGGCGCGAAGAGGCTAAAGCCAATAAACTGTTAACTGAGTGATGCGGGTTCATAAGGTAGCGATACAGTGAACTTGCTGCCTTTTCCTTCTTCTGACTCCAGCTGGATCGTTCCTTTGAATGTCTTGATAATACTTTGACTGATAGCCAGTCCCAGGCCGGTGCCTTTGGCAAACTCATCCAGTTTCTGGAAACGTTCGAATACCTGTTGTATCTTATCCGTAGGGATTCCTTTTCCCGTATCCCTGACAGACAGCAGGATAAACCGGTTGTCGGAACTGTATTCATACTTGATCTCGATGTATCCCTGCGTCGTGAATTTAGTCGCATTGTTGATGAAGTTCGTAAGAACCTGTGTTAAGCGGATGCGGTCGGTGTTGATGATAGCGGGTGTTTCCGGTACTTTTTTCCGCAACTCTACCCCTTGAGGCATCAGTAACTGGTGCGTATTGTATACATCATCCATCAATTCATTCATATTGCACATTTCGTAAGCAAATGAAATATGCCCGGATTCTATGCGGGACAGATCCAGAATATCATTGATAAGTTTTAGTAGCTGATCGCTGTTTTTATTGATCAGGCCTATAAATTCCAATCTCTCCTCTTCCTCCAGTTCCATGTCTTCGGAAGCTATCAACTGGGAGAAGCCGACGATCGCATTTAACGGCGTACGTATCTCATGGCTCATGTTTGCCAAAAAAACAGACTTCATTTGATCCGACTCTTCCGCTTTCCTGCGGGCATTGATCAGCTCATCCTCCGTGTCTTTTGTATGTTGTATATTCAGGCAAAGCCCGTTTACTTCGATCTCGGTTTCTCCGTTCGAGATATTTATGTTTTGTGCATAACGGAACTCCCACCAAAGATATCCCTTTTGGTTAAAGTTGTAGCGTCTTTTAGTGATTTGCCGGGAGACGAAGCCATGATCCAGTTTGTAACGGTTTAGTAGGAAGTCCGCTTGTTCGCTGGGATGGATCGCTTTCTGGAAACGGTCTGCACTGATCGGCTCTTCCGGTATATTCAGATAATGGTAGAATTCCTTGTCGAACAGGAAGGTACCGTTCTTGTAACGGAAAGTAAAAATGTTACCGCTTTCCAGGGCAAATGACAGGAACTCTTTTTCCTGTCTCAGGTTTTCCTGTATCTCTTTTTTCCGGATGTTCTCTCTTTTGTAAAGTATACGCTGATAAGTGATAATAATGATGAGGGAGATCCCGACCAGAATAAGCAAGAATATGAAATATATCTTATACTGTATATAAAAAGGCATGTTCACGAACAAAGAACCTGCAGGTAATTTGCTTCTGCTGATGCCCCAT
Organism: Parabacteroides sp. AF14-59; assembly: GCF_003479515.1. Lineage (NCBI taxonomy): Bacteria > Pseudomonadati > Bacteroidota > Bacteroidia > Bacteroidales > Tannerellaceae > Parabacteroides > Parabacteroides sp. AF14-59. The sequence goes on from NZ_QUHH01000027.1 coordinate 58,342, forward strand.
TGTTCCAATACCTTGTAATCGAATACGTACGCTTTACTCGTTTCTGTAATTTGTGAGAAATTACTTGTCGGGACGCCTTTCAGTATATCCGCAATACGGTTGGCAGCCAGGATCGTTAATCCCTCGAGAGGGGTGACGAAGCCGCCGACCACTCCGTTGTTACTTCCGATCATTTCATAAATAACGGAAAAGCCGGGAAATGAACTGAAACGGCCCAGGGAAAGAGTCAGATAATCCCTTTTTGTGGCGAGATAGGCTTTATTGTAGTAGTTCTCGCCCAGCCCTTTTATCAGTGATCGGGTCGATTTACCGTTGATTGTACTTACATACATAATATCCGGCTCTATTTTCTTTTCCCCGTTCAGGGAAATACCGTTCTTTCCGGAGATGCGTATCCTGTCAGGCGAGTAAAGGTCATTCATCTTACAGATATCTTTGATCTGCTCGTTCATATCTTCCAGGATCATTTGGTCGATGTACTCCCCATCGGTAACTCTGACTACGATACATTTTCCGATCAGCTGTTCGATCAGTTTTATATTCGTTTTATAATCCGGCTTATCGTGGAATCCGGTGATATTAGGGTATTTCTGAAGAAAGGATGTATTGGGATAATTGACTCCGGTGAAAACGACCGGGATTGTTGTAATACACGGATGATCGCAGGTCAGTAGAATGTTCAATGCCTGATCGTCGAACGTCAGGATAATATCCGGTTCCCAGGAACACAGTTCGTTCAGTTTCTCGAAAAGATTTATTTTTTGCTTTTTCTCCAGGTTCTGTTCACAGTCCAGGTAATAGGAATAAATTTCTGCCTGAATATCTTTTTCTTGTAACTGCTTTGCCAGGATTTTTTTCATTTCCTTATAAGCGGGGAAATTGGATTCGTAAGATTGAATGATCAATATATGTTTTTTCTTTGCTGCATGAGAACAGGAGCTGAAAAGCAGGAGATATAACAGCGGAAGGAAGATCGATTGTACCAATGAAGATTTGCCTGACATATAGTTATTATGATGAATGCTAGTGTTTTAAATCATTTACTTAGGTTTTCCAATCGTCTTGTTAGTACCCTCGCTAATCTCATCGGTTGAAAATACGCATCTAAGTTAGATTGATTTTTTTATTAGGCAAAGAAATTTGGAATGAATTGTCAGGAATAACCGTTGATTTATAAGTTTTTTAAAACAATGCAAGAATAAAGTCTGTGCACGTTTTGAATAATAGTTCTATTATTTGTACTTTTGCCAGTCAAATTGGCGTTAGCGGAAAAACCGCAGATGCAAAGTAGCGTGATTGAATAAATTTTAGAACAATGAATATATCTTACAACTGGCTGAAAGAGTATCTTGATTTCGACTTGCAGCCCGAAGAAGTATCAGCAGCACTAACCTCTATCGGTTTGGAAACCGGGGGAGTAGAAGAAGTTCAAACTATCAAAGGTGGCCTGGAAGGACTGGTTATCGGTGAAGTCCTGACCTGTGTGGAACACCCGAATTCAGATCACCTGCATATTACTACAGTAAATGTAGGCGGTGAAGAACCTTTGCAGATCGTTTGTGGCGCACCTAATGTCGCAGCAGGCCAGAAAGTGGTTGTCGCTGTGAACGGTACGAAACTCTATGACGGTGACGAAGTCTTTACGATCAAACGGTCGAAGATCCGCGGCGTCGAGTCTAACGGAATGATCTGTGCGGAAGACGAGATCGGTATCGGGACAGACCATGCCGGTATTATCGTATTGCCTGCTGATGCAGTTGTAGGAACTCCGGCCAAGGAGTATTACAATGTAAAGAGCGACTACGTGCTGGAAGTGGATATCACTCCGAACCGTGTGGACGGAACTTCTCATTTCGGTGTAGCCCGCGACTTGGCCGCTTACCTGAAACAGAACGGTAAGCCGACAGAACTGAAACGCCCGTCGGTAGACGCTTTCAAGATCGACGATGAAACTCCGGCTATCGAAGTGATCGTTGAAAATACGGAAGCCTGTCCGCGTTACTCCGGTGTGACGATCAAAGGCGTAACGGTAAAAGAAAGTCCGGAATGGTTGAAAAACCGTTTGACTATAATCGGTCTGCGTCCTATTAATAATGTAGTGGACGTGACTAACTTTGTATTGCATGAAATGGGGCAGCCTCTGCACTCGTTCGATGCTGGTAAAGTAAAAGGAAACAAAGTAATCGTGAAAACACAGCCGGAAGGAACGAAGTTCGTTACCCTGGACGGTGTTGAACGTACGTTGACCGATCATGATCTGATGATCTGTAACACGGAAGACGCGATGTGTATCGGTGGTGTGTTCGGTGGCCTGGATTCAGGTGTGACGGAACAGACTACGGATGTGTTCCTGGAATCGGCTTGTTTCCATCCGACATGGATCCGTAAGACGGCTCGTCGTTTCGGTTTGAATACCGATGCTTCTTTCCGTTTCGAACGTGGTCTGGATGCAAACAATACCATTTATGTATTGAAGCGTGCTGCTCTGTTGATCCAGGAAGTAGCCGGCGGTAAGATTACCGGTGCTATCCAGGATGTTTATCCGAGTCCGATGCTGCCTTATACGGTAGAACTGACTTATAACAAGATCAATGCCCTGATCGGTAAGGATATTCCGGTGGAAACGGTTAAAAGTATTCTGGAAAGCCTGGAAATGGAAATCGTTTCAGAGACTGAAGAAGGTCTGACTATCCATGTTCCGGTTTACCGTATCGACGTACAGCGTGATGTCGATGTGATAGAAGATATCCTTCGTATCTACGGATATAATAATATAGAGTTCAGTGAGAATGTAAAATCGAACTTGAGCTACAAGACTGCTACTGACCGTGGTTACCAGTTGCAGAACCTGATATCAGAACAGCTATGCGGTTCGGGTTTCAATGAAATCATGAACAATTCGCTGACTCGTTCCGCTTATTACGACGAACTGACTACTTATCCGGTTTCTCATTGCGTCATGCTGATGAACCCGTTAAGTGCAGACCTGAACGGTATGCGTCAGACGTTGTTGTTCGGCGGTCTGGAAAGCATCGAACACAATGCGAAACGTAAGAATGGCAATATCCGTTTCTTCGAATTCGGAAACTGCTACGATTATAATGTTGAAAAGAAACGCGAAGACGCAACTTTAGCTGAATTCTCGGAAGACTATCGTCTGGGATTATGGGTTTGCGGTAACCGTGTAGAGAACAGTTGGGCACATGCCGACGAGAAATCCAGCGTATACGAACTGAAGGCTTACGTTGAAAATATCCTGGCACGCCTGGGTGTCGACAGAAAGAAAGTGATCTTCGGAAACCTGAGCAACGATATCTATTCGTCAGGTATCAGCATCACGACCGGTTCAGGACGTGAGCTGGGTACTTTCGGTATTGTCAGCCGTAAGATATGCAAGTCTATGGATATCGACTTCGACGTATATTTTGCCGAATTATCCTGGACACTACTGATGAAAGAAACGAAGAAGAGCAAGGTTACTTTCTCTGAAATATCTAAGTTCCCGGCAGTAAAACGTGACCTGGCGTTGTTGCTTGACAAGTCGGTACAATTTGCCGAAATCGAGAAGATTGCCCGCGACAGCGAACGCAAGCTTCTGAAGGATATCTCCCTGTTCGACGTTTACGAAGGCAAGAACCTGCCGGCAGGAAAGAAATCGTATGCCGTAAGTTTCTACTTGCAGGATGAGACAAAGACATTGAACGACAAACAAATCGATGCGATCATGCAGAAGATCCGGAAGAATCTGGAAGACAAACTGGGCGCATCATTGAGATAATGATTCATTTATAACAATAAAAACATTCATATAATATGGGAAGAGCGTTTGAGTTCCGTAAAGCAAGAAAATTTAAACGTTGGGGTAATATGGCCCGCGTATTCACGAAACTGGGTAAGGAAATCACTATTGCGGCGAAAGCGGGCGGTCCTGATCCGGAAAACAATCCTCACTTGCGCGCTTTGATGCAGAACGCCAAGAAGGAGAACATGCCGAAGGACAATGTAGAACGTGCCATTAAGCGTGCTGTAGAAAAAGACTTCACTGGTTATAAGGAAATGAACTATGAAGGATACGGCCCGTATGGTATCGCTATCTTCGTGGAAACAGCGACAGACAATACAACCCGTACGGTTGCTAATGTGCGCAGCTACTTCAACAAACACGGTGGTTCGCTGGGTACAAGCGGTAGCCTTGAATTCCTGTTCGACCATAAGTGTGTATTCCATATTGCCAAGAAGGAAGGTATTTCGCTGGAAGACCTGGAACTCGAACTGATCGACTATGGTGTGGATGAAGTGGATGAGGACGAAGAAGAAGTAATTATCTACGGTGAATTTGCACAGAACTCGGCTATCCAGAAATATCTGGAAGAGAACGGTTTTGAGATCACAAGCAGCGAGTTTGTCCGTATCCCGAACGACTTGAAAGAAGTAACGCCCGAACAGCGTGAAGCTTTGGACAAGCTGATCGAGAAGTTGGAAGAAGACGACGACGTACAGAACGTTTTCCACAATATCAAGGAAGACGATAGCGAAGACGAAGAATAATTCTACCCCCGAAAGGTGAGTCGCCATCGTCTGTATCCGGAGATGCAGAGGGCGCATAACATATGCAGAGTTTCGCAGTATTATTTAATTATTAATTGAATAGTCTGCGAAACTCTGCTTTTTTTATGTATTATACCTCCCCGGATCGTTTTTACACATACTTTTTTTCATATCATTTACTTTTTTTGTACTTTCGCGCCGAACTTATATATATATTTTCATTAGACTCTGAACTAGTATTTTTATTAAACTCTATCAGTATGAAAAAGGTAATTTTTCTTTGGGCATTCGTATGCCTGAGCGTATTGTGTAACCAGGTTTCCGCTCAGAAGGAACTGGGAATTTTCAACTCTCTTTCAGTAGGTGTAAGTGCTGGTACGACAGGTATCGGCGTTGATGTGGCAACTCCTGTTACACCTCATTTTGCTATTCGCGGTGGTGTTTCTTTCATGCCGGGTATTCATATTAATACAGATGCGGATGTGAACCTGTCGGATCCGGAACTGGGTGAAAAAACATCTACCCTTGACCTGAGAGGTACTACGAAACGTGCTTCCGGCGAATTGCTGGTCAATTATTATCCGTTCCTGAGCTCTTCTTTCTTTGTGACTGCCGGTGCTTATTTCGGTGGTAAGGAGATGATTAAGATCGACGGGCACAGCGATGAACTGGCTGAATACATACAGAATGGCGGTGATGCAAATATCGTTATCGGCGACCAGACGATCGCAGTCGATAAGAACGGTAATGTGTCAGGCGGCCTTAAAGTATCGGGATTCCGTCCTTATATCGGTCTGGGATTCGGACGTGCAGTGCCTAAGAAACGTATCGGCGTGCAGTTTGAACTGGGTGTACAGTTCCATGGCTCACCTAAACTTTACACAAGTTCCGGTGATCTGGGCAGCGCATTGACCGATAGCGACGACAGCTTCTCAAAGATCATGGATAAGCTGACTGTTTATCCGGTCATGAAAGTCCGTTTCTGCGGCAGATTGTTCTAATTAAAAAGTAGTTATTCTTTTATGCTTTCATCCGGACAATGAACAGAACGGGGTTATCCTCTTCTGTACGGTCCGGAAAAGCATTTTTCACTTCTTCCCCCGAACGGCAGTAACAGAAAGAACTGTTGTAAACATCCAGTGCTTGCAAGTCGGGAACTCTTCCCGTATGATAGAAATTATCTTCAAAACCTCCTGTTACATTATAAGCATATTCTTCGCGGCGGTCATAACAGAACGTGTAATTCTGTTCCTCGTCGGCAGCATTCGAATAGGTGGAAACCAGGTAACGTCCGGCTATACACAGAGGCAGGATCGAGGAATATTCATCATGGATATTCAGTTGGTTCCGGCTGATCAGGTAAAGCGTGTCGGCGAGTAGTTCGTCCGGCTGCGTGGAGGGCGAATAGGCATACACATTTCCGTCGGCAACGGACAACTCCGTGGAGAAACAGGCACCGAGATAGAAACGTCCCAGGTCGGCAGCCGTCAGTTTACGGGCATCTTGCAGGTTGAGTGTCGTGTCGAATTTATAGAGCCATTGGTCCATGCACTGTTTATTGGCATCTTCTTTGGAAGGCGACAATGCCTGTGTCGTTATCCAGATATGGCGGTCGTAATACATCAGGCGGGTAGGGGCTTTCAGCGGGTTGATACCGGCAAGGCTTTTCCTTTCCAGTAACGCCCCGTCGTAATCATAATAATAGACGTTTTCCTTGTTATCCATAACAATCAGTTGTTTTTCGAGCGGGTCGATGACATAGTCGGCAACAGGAAAATGCTGGTTGCTGGTGATGCGGTTGATGAACTTGCCGGAGCAGTCGAAATGGTAAAGCTGGCCGTCGCTTACCAGGAACAGTTCATTCCTGTCGCGTTTGATCTGTGTGGCATATTTCAACCGGCAGTCCGATTTCGTTTCCAGGGGAACAGCTATCACCTCCTCGGCAATATCCGACAGGGAACCTTTGTCGGTACTCTTAACCAACATACCTTCGCTAATAATCCGGTAACCTTCATTTATATAGATTATACTAACGAGCAAAAGCAACAGTAAACAGGTCTTTTTCATTTCATAATTCATTTAAAAAAGGAACGTAAATATAACGTTTTTATCTTTCGATTATTGAGTGGAAGGTCGATTTCTTTTGTACTGGGGATAATAATATATAATCCCCTTTAGCTTTGCAGGAAAACCCAGTTGTCTCCATCTGACAAACTTTCATTGTAGGTAAAACCTTCCCAGGAGAAATCTTTGAGAGCTTCGGGGTCGGTGATCCGGTTTTTCAGAATGTACCGGGTCATTTGTCCGCGTGCCATTTTCGTATAGATCACGATGGTCTGTATTTTCCCGTTTTTCCATACCTTGAACTCCGGCGTGATGATGCGGACGGCTTTCTCCACCTCTTTCCAGTTGTATGCCCCCTGGATTTCCTGGCTGGCAAGGTTCATCAGGATGTTGCCGTTCTTTTTCACTTCATCGATTAGTAACTCGGTCTGACGCGGACGCCAGTAATTATACATATTCCCTTCACCCAGTTCCGGCAGTTTCACTTCATATTCCATCCGGTAAGGTTTGATCAGGTCGAGCGGGCGCAGTAGTCCGTAGCAGATAGATGCAATCCGCAGATGCTCGTCGGCATACAGGAAATCATCTTCCGAAAAGTCCTTCGGGTTGATATTTTTGAAGACAACTCCGGTATATGCCAGCAATGCTTGCAGGGGATGTACTTCTTCCGTATGGAACTCCTGAAACCGGTTGTAATTTTCCAGTGCCAGCTTAGGATTTAATTTCAATATCTTTTTCAGCTCATCCGACGAGAACTGTGCCATATTCAAGGCTATTTCTTTCGCTTCCTGTGCAAAACGGGGCATTGTCCCTGCAGGGGCCTTTATTTTAGAGGTGCCGGTCATCGTTTTTGCCGACGTGAGGATGATTAGCATATTTCTTTATCTGAATTTATTTTTTACTTAGTTTCTCATTTAATAGGTCACTTAGGGGCTGGTAGATCTCGTTGTAGCCTCTGTATAACGTTTTACCTTCCGGCGAAATAACCATCAGGATCGGAACTCCGTTGAAATAGTATTCTTCTTTAATAAACTTATTGTTTTCCTGTGAGGTATAAACGGTGTGCCACGGCTGGTCGAATAGAGGTCGTGTTTCAGGACTCTCCTTCAATATTTCCGGAAGATTATCGTCTTTGGTAAACCCGATCACTTCAAAACCTTTGTCGTGATATTCCTTATATAGCTCCAGCAGGTGAGGGTGTACCCATATCGTACCGGGGCAGAGTCCCCAATGATAGATAAGTAAATATTTACCTCGGTAGTCGGAAAGGGATACTTTATTTCCGTTATTATCCGTGACAGTAAAATCCGGGGGCATATTGCCAGGCTCGATGTTTTCTTTCACCTTTAGCATTCTGGCTAATATTTTTCCAGTTGTTGATGCAAGTATTTCAGGAGTAAAGCGTGAAAAGCGTTCTTTGAATTCCGGAAAGCTGACATCGGAAAGTCTATTCAGATATTCTAGAGCTGCATATTCGCTGTCATTAATCGTATTGCGAAATACTTTGGTAATTTCCTTCAACTCTTGTGAACGGCAATTTGTGTATGCTCTATTATAGTGCATAATAGAATCAGAATAAGCCTTATCTGTATTTTGCAAATTGATATAATAAATCATTTTGCGATATATCTTATTCCTTTCGATAGTCATGCTGTCTTCTAATTCGATGATGCGATTCAACCGGGGATCATTATAAAGACCTCCCTGCTTGTGTAAAGCCGGAAAGAATTCCGTATTACCTGTCAATTGTATTTGGTCGCCGGGACGGGCATAAAGTTGGCATCCTCTGTTACAAGACTCTAGCCGTTGGGTATACTTCGGGTGATGTTCAACGATGATATTTGATGTCTGGCTGATCATATCATTAAAAGAAAAAGAGCCGTCTTTCAAAATAATAAGCGTATCGCTCATAACCTCCTCCCAGTCGGGTATGGAATACTGGACGAAAAGAATTGTATCTCCGGCTAACAAACCTTCGACTTGTGCATCTATATGTAATCCTTTGTCATTCTTTGGTGAGCATGAAAATAACAATGTGAGGCTTAGTATAATGAAGCCCTCTAGTTTCATCTTATGAATATTCTTCATCTCGTATTTTATTATAGCTTTAACAAAGATAATGGTTTTACAGGAAGCACAAACTCCTTAGACTTGAATATTTAGTTTTAGATATTTGATAAACGACTATTGATCTCTGATGTTTTTTGTCTTTTTGCATGCACGAAATTAATTTTATGCTTGCGAAAAAGAAAACTTATCACTATATTTCGCATTAAATAACAAGGGCTTAAAACTTAAATCTATTGCTTATGTGTGTTAAATATGCGTTCAATAAGAACCCGCTGAACCGTGAGATAGGGGAAACAAGACTCCGAAAGACATCACCAACTCTAAACAAATCCGTGCCGAATCGATCCGTTTCAATAATGTTGTCTATTGTGCTTCACCCGAGCTGAAACATAAGCTGAAGGTTATACTGCTTGTTCGCGCTGTACTTCCCAAGCGAAAAGAGATGACGGAGAAGGAACCGTTGGAAAATATCTTTTCCAAATTGAAAGAAGAACGCTTGGTTTCTTCCACCTTTTGTATGTTGTTTTAACCATTGCAGCTATTATCAGGTATTGAAGGATTTGAAAAGCTGAACGAGCAGGGGAAAATAATCTGGCTGAGGAGGAGAAAAAAGAAGTGTTATATGCTAAGGGATAATTGGTTGACGGGAATAAGGAATGAAGAAAAGATAAAAGAATAGAGTTTCTGCGTACCGTTTTTGTTAAAGTAGCATTACAACTCAGAAGAAAAATAAACAGCTCACAGGGCGTTTCTGTGTTAAACATTTTATATATTTGTTCCGGCAAAGGATTTATTTCCTGGGCTGACATAAATTTTATAGAAGCGTTTAGCTTATTCCTTATCAAAGAAATCTGGACAATTTCTTATCAAAGTGGAGTAATTTGAAACGTTCATCCTTGTTGTATATGTATTTCATATATGATAAAGGTGTGAGCTGTTTTTTTATCTCTTTGGTAGGGCAGTCCAGAGCCTCTTTGATAGGATAAACTAACAGGCTCACACTTCTTTTCTATACTGACACTCCGGGCCTCGGTGTTACGAATACTAGTATTATGAAACACATGTTACACAAGTGGATTATTCCTATCGTTTTGTTTATCGGGCTTATTGTGGTATTTCTTTTGACGGCGTTATCTCAGAAGACGTTGAGGCTGGATTTGAAAAAGGGGATAGGGGATGTCCCGTTGAAGTCATCATTTGAAAGAGTGGGAGGAAAGCTCGTGAAAAGTATTGAATTTTATAATAATGAGGGTGTTAAGAGGATGACTATGAATCTTTGGTATGATGAAAAAGGAAGAGTTATAAAAACACAAAATCAAGGAGAGTGGGGGATGTTACTTGAAAATGCAATCGCTTATTATGAATTTAAGGATCAAACTTTAACGTTAACTACCTATGACATAGGTACTGAAGAATTGTTGAATAAAGTTGTTTGTGAATTGAATGCCCAAGGGACTATTGTAAAAGAAGAAGATTTGTTGGAGGATGGTAGTCTGCCATATATGGGTGGTACAATTTCTAATTATGAATATGATGAAACAGGACAGACACTTTCTTTAATGTATCGTTTTAGAGATGATAAAACATCACGAGTCTATACTCAAACTTATGACTGGGAAAATGGGAATGTGATGAATGGTTACCCTAATGGTCCAAATAGTAAGCAAGAATACTATACATATACGAACGTAGAAAACAAAATGAATATTGATTTAACTCATTTATTTGCTCAAGTTTATGGAGAGGATGTCTACCAATTTGCAGTTTTAGGATACATTGGCAAAAAGAATAGTAATTTGATAGGAAGTATGAGAGATTATTATACTTATGAATATACTTTAGATAGTGAAGGCTATGTATCTACAATGACGGAGTATTATAAAGGGGAGAAATCAGAAACGGTGATTCTTTCTTATGACGGAACTGTTAACCCTTCTCCCGACCCAACCCCAAACAACCCTACAACCGAAGATGAACTTGGTGGTGCTATCGATAACGCTCCGGAAGGTACCGAAGATAGTCCTACTGAAATCTTTATCCCCAGCGGCGGCATCACTTTACATAAACCGTTGGACGTTGATAAACATATTCGTCTAAAAGGTGGTTCCTTATTAAGAGGTAATGACAACCCGTATGCCATGCTCCGTATCCGTTCCGGTTATTCTTTGGAGTTGGATGATATTATAATCGATGGTAATAGAGTTTCCCAAAAAGATGGTTCATTGATCGTATATGGTAAACTGAAACTAAAAGACGGTGTTACAATAAAGAATTGTAAAAGAATTGAAGCCGATACCCCTTCCGGTGCTGTTTGTATTACTAAAGGTGGTGAACTGACAATGGATGGAGGAACAATTACCGGTAATATAGGTGCTTATGGAAGTGCAGTTTATAATGAAGGTATATTTACCATGACCGATGGTGAAATTTCATCCAATACCGGTCAGATTGGAGCTGTGGCGAATAATGGCGGTGGTCAGTTCATTATGACTGGCGGCAAAATATCTTCAAACAAAGTGACGGATGGCTGTGGGGGAGTCTTTGTCAGTGAGCATTGCTTTTTCTGTATGACTGGTGGTGAGATTTCCGGAAATGAAGATTGTGCCCTTTACACCTGGGCGAATTTACAAATCGGAGGACAGGCAAAAGTGGATGGATTGACTTTAATGAATGACGGAAATCGTCTGTTGGTCAATCCTTCTTTACGAAACAACTGGCAGATTAGTTATGTGGAAACACCTCCTGTCGGAACAATTGTTGCTGTCGGTTATAATGGCTATCAGTTGGCTGATAGTGATTTACAAAAAGTGATATATTATAATAATGTGTCTCAGTTAAAACTTGCCGGTAATAGTATAGTTACTTATCAAACAGAAACTAACGTAAATAAAATAAATACCGATAAATTCCGTCTCTCAGTTTTTGGTAACCAAGTAAAAGTGGAAGGGCTTCTTGCTTATACCCGTTTTATAATCTATGAAATTAGAGGAAGAGCAGTCGTTTCACATATTACTGATGGAAATGGTCAGTATTGCTTCTCGTTGGAGAATGGCATTTATCTGCTGACCTGTAAAGATCAGAAAAGGAAGTTTCTTGTTAAGTAAATCTTCTTTAGGGAATATTGATAATAAATTGTAAACTTGTTGTGTACTTGCCTACTATTTAGGTAAGTACACAACAAGTTTTTCTTAAATCTATGTTGAAAACAGATAAACTCTCTTCCCTACTGTAAATCAAGTAGCAAACTTTATTACCTTTGTGTAACCCCTTCTAATTTGAAGTAAAATGAAAAATATAGAAACGATTTTACCCGAAGAGAATAGTTTGTATACGGACGTTTGTAAGATAATTGACAACAGGCGTATCCGGGTGGCGACTTATCTGAATACGGAAATATGTTTGATAAACTGGCATGTTGGTAAACGGATTAAAGAGGATGTGCTTTATAATCAACGTGCAGATTATGGAAAACAAATTGTGAAGCAATTAGCTAAACGTCTGACAGAAAAATATGGTAACGGTTGGGGGGATCGTAAACTTTTACATTGTATACGCGCTGCGTATATTTTTTCAGAAGAAGAGATTGTATACGCAACGCGTATACAATTGACATGGACTCATTTGCGTTCATTAATGTTTATTGAAGATAAACTTGCCCGATCTTTTTATATGGAAATGTGTCATATTGAACATTGGGATACTCGAACATTGGATCAAAAGATAGATGGACAGTTGTATGAGCGAACTGCCATCAGCAGAAAACCTGAAAATGTGATAAAGAAAGAATTAGCATATGTAAAAGATACAAACCAACTTCTTCCAGATTTGGTGTTTCGTAGTAGTTATTTTCTTGATATGCTCGGTTTGTCTGATTGCTTTTCTGAGAAAGATTTGGAATCGGCTATTATTACACAAATGCAGCAGTTTATTAATGAGTTAGGTTCTGATTTCGCTTTTTTAAGTCGTCAAAAACGTATCACAGTGGATGCTGTAGATTATTATATCGATCTACTTTTTTTTCATCGTGGGCTTCGTAGATTAGTAGCCATTGACTTGAAACTTGGAAAATTTAAACCAGAGTATGAAGGACAAATGCTGCTCTATCTTCGTTATCTAAACAAAAATGAACGAAAAGAATATGAAGAATCTCCTATAGGTCTTATTCTATGTTCTGAAGGAAATACAGAGCATATTGAGTATTTGATGCTAGATGAAGAAAGTCCAATTAAAGTTGCACAATATTATACTCAACTGCCCGATAAGAATTTGTTGTCTGAAAAATTGCAACGTGCTATTGCTATAGCTAAAGCACATTATACCGAAAGAGAACTTGACAGAAAAGATAAATAATAAAGATATATTCTATGCTCCAATACATCAAAAACGAACAACATTACTCTTTCCTGATCGAAGCTATCCGGCAGGCGAAGCGGACGGTTTGGATCGGGACGGCTGATATAAAAGATCTTTACATCAAAGAAGGAAAAGATGCTGTCCCTTTACTGAAACTGTTGGAGCAAAAGGTCAGGGAAGGTGTCGAAGTACGTTTGATCCATGCAAAGGAGCCGGGGCAGAACTTCCGCGATGACTTCGATAAATATCCTTTGCTTTGGAGCCGTATGGAACGCGTACTTTGTCCTCGTGTTCATTTTAAGCTATTGATATTCGATTTGAAGCAGGTCTATATCGGATCGGCAAACTTAACGGGAGCCGCTTTAGGAATGAAAGGAAAAGATAACCGTAACTTCGAGGCGGGAGTTTTTACCTCGGTGGAAGAGCTGGTGACGGAAGCCGTCGAACAGTTCGATGAGCTTTGGATGGGGATTCCCTGTAAAAATTGCAAACGGAAGAAATATTGTTCGGACAGGATTATGACATGATTGAAGATGCCCATTGCCTATAAATCTATTCTGTCTATAGGCAATGGCTTTTCTTTATTTTTTTGAATATGTTCTGGTATAACTGTCTCTGGTGAGAGTCAGTGAGTTTTTGGTTATCTTGTCGATCTTTAATGTGTCGGCGAATGAGAGCGTTTGTCCGTTACCGATACTTTTCCCCTGAAGGACCAGGGCATCTGTATTATCCACTTTAATGGTTTCCCACTTCTCATAAACCAGTGTCGCCATATTGATGGAAGAAGCAAGTCCGTCGTCTTTCAGTTCGAAACCTTCCATCTGTTCGGGCATTCCGTTGATCGGGGCTACCCAGGAACCTTTTAATTGGTTTGTAAGAGTACTGTTTCCGCTGCAAGCAATAAATACCAGTGTGGTGATAGGCAATAAGAGACCACATAAAATAGTCTTTTTCATATTAAATGCTGTTTTGAATTTGAATAAGTGCACAAATATATCCGAAGGCTTTAAAAATTCGATGATTTGTATAGTTTTTTTAGTATAAGCGAGTCATGTTTGAATATATTTATTATTTTTATGCAACAGAAGAATATTAATTAACATACGATGATAGGTGCAATAGCAGGAGACATTATCGGCTCCGTTTATGAATTCGATAATATAAAGACAATGGATTTTCCGTTGTTTACAGATGAAAGTAATTATACGGACGATACGATCATGACGGTCGCTATAGCTGATTGGTTACTGAATAGGGGAAACCTTGTTGGAATCATGCAGGAGTACGGACGTAAATATCCGTGTCCGAAGGGTGGTTATGGTGCTCGTTTCAGCCGTTGGCTACAGGAGGAGAAACCGCAACCTTATGACAGTTGGGGGAATGGTTCGGCGATGCGGGTGAGTGCTGTCGGATGGGGATGCATTTCGTTGGTAGAGGCGTTGGTCGTTGCTAAAGGAACTGCTATGGTCTCTCATGACCATCCCGAAGGAATTAAAGGAGCGCAGGCCACTGCTACTGCTGTTTATATGGCACGGGATGGGAATAGTAAGCAGGAGATCAAGCGATCTATTGAATCTCTTTTTTCTTATGATCTGGACCGTACTTGTGACGAGATACGTCCGGACTATCGTTTTGATGTCAGTTGCCAGGGAACGGTTCCCGAAGCAATTATTGCCTTTCTGGAAAGTACGGACTTTGAGAACGCCATCCGCCTGGCCGTCTCATTAGGTGGCGACAGCGATACGCTGGCTTGCATCACCGGAGGAATTGCCGGGGCTTATTATGGTGTACCGGATGATATTCAGCAGGAAGTCATGAAACGAATACCACCAGAGTTTCAGGAAATAGTGAAGCGATTAAATGCTAGATCATTAAGTTATCGGAACAGTTGAAGAATTTTTCTTTAAAGTTATATATCCATTAGCATAATTTCCGATGGTTTTATAATTGCTGTCGAGTATATAACCATTAGAATAATAGCCTAGTGTCTTTTTGTTTTTGTCTAAAATGTAACCATTAGAGCAATAGGCTATTGTTTCTCCTGATTTATTGAGAATGAGACCATTATTGTAAGTATAAGGTGCATTATTCTTGAATATTGCCTTGATATCATTGAGGTCTGCAACCTTGTTTGCTTTACTGTCTGTAATGGTTGTTTCTTTCTTGAAAGAAGAGGCCGTCTGGTTACGCGTTGTATTGCAACATACAATAGTGATTGTACATAAAGGGAAAAGTAATAATAATAGTAAATCTTTTGTTCTCATGTGTTTATGCTTGTTGGTTATAAGTTTTTCTATGTGTGTAAAGATATGGAATAAGTGAAATAACCATATATCATTTGTATTAAATATCGATGAATTTATGGCATCTGGCTCCACACACTATTCTCCGCATCTTCAATTGAAAATACATCTTTTTCTTCGTCGTAAGATAAAGTGAATTTATAATATGTATCGGGGGTTGTATAACGGTATGTATCTGGGAACAGATCATTACTCAGATTGGAGCGGTTTATTGTTGGAAGTAATTTAACAATATGGATCTTATCATCCATGGTAATGTAAAGCTCGGCATCTCTTTCTCCACAATATGAAAATACGATCGCTTTATAATGTTGTGGATTTGTTTTATATCTGAATGGTTGGATAGGTACCCGGCTTTTCACCATAACAGTTGTAGACTCGGGAACATTCTTCAATTCAAAATCCAGTAAACAATTGTTATGTACCAAAATGTCAGAAAGATGTGTCGATGCTTTCCCTGAATATAGGCAAGACAAACAATCGGCTGCTAATAATTTATCTTCGGTTGTTTGGTCAAAAATCATTGTAGATGTAGTATCTGTGTAAGATATAAAATTAGCATAATAGTTTTGAGAAGCAAAGAGAATAATCGGACCTAACCCCGGACTGATCCAATCTATGCCATCCTCATTTTCGATTATGTTGGGACCCCAAATATAGCAGGGAGTATCTTTAGGAATGGCTTTGAGTGTATTTTTGTCTATTGCATAATCATATATCGACTCATAATTTATTATCAGTATCCAATTCTTTCGGGCAGACAGGTCGATATTTGAAATAGCTTCGAATACTTCAATGGGAATATCTTCCTTTTCTATCTCCTTATCTTTTTCGCTCAATAGATATTTATTGCACGAGATACATCCTGATATACAAAGAATAGTAAATAATAAGCTGAATATGTTGTTTCTTGTCATGCTGTTAATATGGTATATTAGACCCGATTTTACAAAGTGAAAACCTTGATGCACAAAGATATTCTTTTATTTCAGAAACGAACAGGATTATACATCGCTAATTCGAACACACAAATGGATTTGAGTTTGCCTATTCCTCTTCCATTTTCCGAATCTCTTCCATCTCCTTATTCAACCGTTTGAACTGTGCCGGTAAGACATATTTCAGATTTATGAATATGGAGGCAGCCATGACAGCCATGATAAGTAGTAACATGATAGCCCCTTCGGTAGTAGTAAACAAAGGCGCATTGATCATCAGGAAAATACCGGCTATTCCCACCGGGCTGCAATAGTAATTCCTTTTCGTCACATTCAGTTTATATAACTCCAGCTCCCGTATAGTCTTTTTATTTTCAAGATATGAATCTGTTATATCCAGCTTTCTCAGATTCAGATAATATTTTATCAGTCCCCATGAAGCAAAGCAGGCAAAAGCCAGAAACAACACTATTCCAATATAGAAATTAACCATGTTATGGATATGAATGTGTGAAAATAGCATAGCAAGTATAACTACCGGAAAAGGGATTCTGAACAACAAGAGTAACAGATTCTTTCTTTTCATACGGTTTGTTTCTGCCGAGATCTTTTTCATCAGGGCTGTTCTATTCAGATGTACATTCGCTGCAATTTGCTGGTTTTCCTGTTTCCAGCTGTTTTTTATATTATCGAGTTCCATAACGATTCATTTATTGGGGTTCATTTGTTTTCTTAATTGCTCTTTTATCCGGTTCAAACGTGTACTGACGTTCGTCCTGGACAGACCGAGGATTTGAGAGATTTCTTCGTATGATTTATCATCCAGATACAATAGGATAATAGCCTTGTTCTGTTCCGATAAACTTTCGATGCACTGATAGAGTTGGCCGATTTCAGAGGAGTTGTCGGTCGGGACTTCGAGGATATCACTGCCGTCCGCTACCTTCAACTCATCGAAAAACAATACTTTGTTATTGTCCCGCTTTCGTTTGACATTCAACGCCACGTTGAGCGAGACGCGATAGATCCAGGTCGATATTTTGGAGTCGCCTTTAAACTTCGGGTACGACTTCCACAATTCGAGGATGATGTCATTGATCAGGTCTTTCCTGTCGTGCGTGGTATAAGCATACACCCGGGCGATCTTGATCAGTATGCTTATGTTCGATTCCAGCGCAGAAAGGAAGTCTGCTTCACCTTTTATCATATTCATTTCTCTTTTAGTTTGTATTGGATTAGTACCCCGGCGCGTGAAAAAGTCACAGTGCACGATCTTTTTTATTGTATGGCGAATATAATACTATATCTTTGTATGTATGATTGATTTGAAAGAGTTTGTGTCCCGCCTGAATATTTCTGAAGAGCTATCCGGTGTATTTATGGAAATGGGGGAGATCGTGAACCTTAAACGTAAGGAGTACTTTGTCCGCCAGGGGGAACCATGCCGTTACCTGGGTGCCGTATTGGATGGGCAATTTCGTTTCAGTCATTGTGATGCAGAGGGCGAGGAACGGACGATCGGCTTTAATACCAACGGTTTTGCAACAGAATATCATGCCTTCCTGAACCATGTTCCGGCCAAATATTCTATACAGGCGATCTCAGAAGTTGTCGTTTACAGGATGACTTATCAGCAGGTTATCGACTTTTACGAATATAATATGGAAAGTCAGCGCTTCGGACGGCATATAGCCGAACAACTATTCTTTTGTCGCGACGAACTGGTCTTCTCCTTTCGTTGCGACACGCCGGAAGAGCGTTATAAGAAATTACTGAAAGTTGCGGATCATTCCATCAACAAGTTAACCCTGAAAGATGTAGCTTCACTGATCGGTGTAACTCCCGAAACCGTGAGTCGCATCCGAAGAAAATTATCGGATGAGGACGAGTCTTGACAATTGTCAAGAACTTTCAAACGGAGACCATCTACCTTTGTCGCGGATTAATTAATGCGATAAACAAAGATGAACTATTTAAGACACTTTCTGCTTGCAGGAGTTTTACTCCTGTTTTTACCCCTTGGCATTCAGGCACAACTTACTCAAACCGTCCGTGGACAAATTGTAGATATGGAAACCAAAGTTCCGTTGATCGGGGCTACCGTTATGTTAGCAGGTAGCAGTACAGGCGTTACAACCGATGCAGCAGGTAATTTCTCTCTCGGCAGTGTACCTGTCGGTCGAATCAATCTTCAACTCTCTTATCTGGGATATGAACCATTACAACTTTCTGAACTGCAACTGACCAGTGGAAAAGAACTGGTCCTTGCCATCGAAATGAAAGAAAGCCGGCAGGCACTGAACGAAGTGGTAGTCATTGCCCACCGGCGTAAAGACCTTCCCCAGAACGATATGGCTTCTGTCAGTGCACGTACCTTCTCGGTGGAAGAGGCAAGGCGTTATGCCGGAGCAGTGGATGATCCGGCGCGTATGGCAGCTAACTTTGCCGGAGTCACCACCGGATCAGCGGAAACAAATGTTATTATTATCCGTGGAAACGCTCCTTCCGGGGTTTTGTGGAGGATGGAAGGGGTGGATATTCCTGTCCCGAGTCATTTCAATGGCGGTGATGACGTACCGGGCGGAGGTCTGTTTACGATGTTCAGTAGTTCCATGCTTGCTAATTCGGATTTCTATACCGGAGCATTTCCTGCAGAATATGGGAATGCCGTTGCCGGAGTGTTCGATATGAAGTTCCGCAACGGGAATGACAGGAAGCACGAATTTACGGCACAGTTAGGTATACAAGGTGCGGAGTTTGCGGCTGAAGGTCCTTTCAAGAAAGACTATGACGGTTCTTATCTATTTAATGTACGTGTATCCACGTTGGGTATTATCAAGTCTTTCATATCGGAAATGTCCGGTAAACAATCGATCCATTATGAAGATGTAGCTTTCAAGATCAACTTGCCCACACGACGTATGGGTACATTTTCCCTATGGGGCATCGGAGGAAACTCGCAGTCGGAAAGAGAAGCGGAAGACGATCCGGCTGAATGGACGGATGTCTCCCTAAGTACGGATATGAAGATAGCCTACCGGGCCGGTGCAGCCGGTATTTCCCATAAGCAGTCGTTCAACTCTTCCCTGTATCTGTCTACCACGCTTGCGGCTACTTTGTCGGATACGGATTTCGAATTCGGTAGGCGCAGAGTAGAGCAACCGACTACTCCCATTCCCGATATCGATAATTTGAACCGGAGCTATAAACTATCGTTGTCCTCCCGGCTTAATCATCGTCATTCCTCCCGTTGGCACAGTCGTTACGGCATCCGTTGGGATCAATTATTCGATAAGATCGATTACCGGAAATCGGATGATGAAAGGATCATGCAAACCGTTGCTAATAAACACTGTAATACCCAGTTGTTGCAAGCCTATGCACAGACCAAATATGCTTTCAACCGCTCTTTCTCGCTGACCGGCGGTCTCAATACGACCTTATTTGCACTGAACGGAGATTTTGCTATTGAGCCGCGTCTTTCCGTTGAATGGACTCTCAACAACCATCATTCCCTTATGTTGGGTACAGGACTTCATTCGCAGATAGCGCCTCTCTATTTCTATTTTATGGAAGTTCCGGTGGCAGACGGAGGTATTACTACGCCCAATACAGACCTGAAGATGACACGTTCCTTACATAATGTATTGAGTTACAACTGGGCTATCTCTCCGCTTCTAAGGCTCAAAGTCGAACCTTATTTTCAATATTTGTATAATGTTCCGGTATTGCAGGGCGGAACATTTTCTACCATTAACCTCACTGTGCAGCCCCCTTTGTTCTATCAGCCTTTCGTAAACACGGGTAAAGGAATGAATGTCGGTATCGATTTTACTTTGGAGCGTTTCCTGCAATCGGGATACTATTATATGGTGACCTTCTCGCTTTTCGACTCCCGTTATAAAGATGATAAGGGCGACTGGCATAATACACTGTTCAATACGCGGTATGTAGCAAATATCCTGGGCGGAAAAGAATTTACTTTCCGTCGGAAGAACGGCTTAAGTAGAGTCTTGGGACTGAATGCCCGTATCGCCCTTTCGGGTTACCGTCCAACTTCTCCGGTCGATCTGAAAGCGACATTGGAGCAGCAAGATATTGTGTATGACGAGTCTACGCCGTTTATCCATCGTCGCAAAGGTATCAGCCCCGTATCGGATATCTCCCTGACTTACCGGGTGAATTATCGAAGATGCTCCGGAACCGTTGCTATCCAGGTGAAAAACCTAATAGGAAAACAATATATGGGGCAGTCATACAACCAGGCAACACAGCAGATAGAGGATTTTTATTTCAACAGTATGATTCCTTTTATCAGTTATAAGATGGAATTCTGAATGAGCTAATCCGGAGTAATCCTGCTTTTGCGCAAACCTTTTTTGCTTTCTTGTTGTTTTCTTACCGAAAGTACAAAATA
The DNA here is from genome assembly GCF_003479515.1 of Parabacteroides sp. AF14-59. Classification (NCBI taxonomy): domain Bacteria; kingdom Pseudomonadati; phylum Bacteroidota; class Bacteroidia; order Bacteroidales; family Tannerellaceae; genus Parabacteroides; species Parabacteroides sp. AF14-59. Next base: position 79,035 of record NZ_QUHH01000027.1, read on the forward strand.
TGTCGTTAATCCCGACTGATCGGCATAACATCTTTCTCTTATAATTAAATAATACTGACAAAATGACTTATTTTCGTTATGGTATTTATTTTGTAGAGTTATCAGTGAAAGTTTAAAATAAAGAAGATAACAAGAAAGTAATATAAGGTATGAATTTAAACAATTTTACAATTAAATCACAAGAGGCTGTTCAGCAGGCGGTGCAGTTGGTTCAGAAGAATAACCAACAGGTGATCGAACCTGTTCATTTGCTGAAGGCTGTCATTATGACGGGTGAAAGCATCACGAACTTCCTCTTCCAGAAACTGGGTGTGAATATTCAGAATCTGAACATGGTGCTGGATCGTCAGATAGAATCCTATCCGAAAGTATCCGGTGGCGAACCTTACCTGTCGAGCGAATCGAATGCCGTTTTGCAGAAAGCAATCGATTATTCCGGTAAGATGGGTGACCAGTATGTTTCTCTGGAGCATATCATTCTCGCTTTGTTCACCGTAAAAAGTACGGCTTCGCAGATCTTGAAAGATGCCGGTGTTACGGAAAAAGAACTGGAGAAAGCGATCGAGGAATTGCGTAAGGGAAATAAAGTAACGAGCCAGTCGGCAGAAGACACATACGACTCTCTGAATAAATACGCCATCAACCTGAACGAACGTGCTCGTAGCGGCAAGCTCGACCCGGTGATCGGTCGTGATGACGAGATCCGTCGTGTGCTTCAGATCCTGAGCCGTCGTACAAAGAATAACCCGATCTTGATTGGTGAGCCGGGTGTCGGTAAAACAGCTATCGCTGAAGGCTTGGCACACCGTATCGTTCGTGGCGATGTTCCGGAGAATCTGAAATCAAAACAGATCTTCTCCCTGGATATGGGTGCATTGATTGCCGGTGCCAAATATAAAGGAGAATTTGAGGAACGGTTGAAATCCGTAGTCAACGAGGTGACCAAGTCGGAAGGCGAGATCATCCTTTTCATCGATGAGATCCATACATTGGTAGGAGCCGGTAAGAGCGATGGGGCTATGGATGCCGCTAATATCCTGAAACCGGCTTTGGCACGTGGTGAATTGCGTTCTATCGGTGCAACGACACTGGATGAATATCAGAAATATTTTGAAAAAGATAAAGCGCTAGAACGTCGTTTCCAGGTTGTGATGGTCGAAGAACCGGATGAACTGGATACTATTTCTATCCTGCGTGGTCTGAAAGAGAAGTACGAAAACCATCATAAGGTACGTATCAAAGACGATGCCATTATCGCTGCCGTCCAGCTTTCGACACGGTATATTACCGACCGTTTCCTGCCGGATAAGGCGATCGACCTGATGGATGAGGCTGCTGCCCGTCTGCGTTTGCAGGTGGATTCGGTACCCGAATCATTGGACGAAGTTTCCCGCCGTATTAAACAGTTGGAGATCGAACGCGAAGCCATCAAACGTGAAAACGATAAGACGAAACTGGAACAGTTGAACAAGGAAATCGCTAACCTCAAGGAAGAAGAAAAGAAACAGAAAGCCCAGTGGGAAAGCGAAAAGGAACAGATCAACAAGATCCAGCAGAATAAGATCGACATCGAGAACCTGAAGTTTGAAGCCGATAAGGCAGAACGTGAAGGCGATTACGGCAAAGTAGCTGAGATCCGTTACGGTAAACTGCAGGCGAAAGAAGAAGAGATCAAGGAAATACAGGCCAAGCTGCACACTATGCAGGGTGCTGCCGCCATGATTAAAGAAGAAGTCGACAGCGAAGACATTGCCGATGTGGTATCCCGTTGGACCGGTATTCCCGTCAACAAGATGATGCAGAGCGAACGCGACAAACTACTCCGCCTGGAAGACGAATTGCACACCCGTGTGATCGGTCAGGAAGAGGCTATTACAGCCATTGCGGATGCCGTGCGTCGTAGCCGTGCCGGATTGCAAGATCCGAAACGTCCGATCGGTTCGTTCATCTTCCTCGGTACGACTGGTGTGGGTAAGACCGAGCTTGCCAAAGCGTTGGCTGAATACCTGTTTGACGATGAGAACAGTATGACCCGTATCGATATGAGTGAGTATCAGGAGAAATTCAGTGCGACTCGTCTGATCGGTGCACCTCCGGGATATGTCGGTTACGATGAAGGTGGCCAGTTGACGGAAGCAATCCGCCGTAAACCTTATTCTGTCGTCCTGTTCGACGAGATCGAAAAGGCGCATCCGGACGTATTCAATATCCTGTTGCAGGTATTGGACGACGGTCGTTTGACGGACAACAAGGGACGTGTCGTGAACTTCAAGAACTCGATCATCATCATGACCAGCAATATGGGTTCATCCCTGATTCGTGAAAGCTTCGAGAAGATCACGCCCGACAACCGCGAAAAAGTGATCGATGAAACCCGTATACAGGTACTGGAATTACTGAAGAAATCCATTCGTCCGGAATTCCTGAACCGTATTGACGAGATCATCATGTTCACTCCGCTGAATGAGGAAGAGATCCGTAAGATCGTTACCTTGCAGTTGAACAGTGTGAAGAAGATGCTGGCTAACAATGGTGTTGCCTTGAACTTTACGGATGCTGCCGTCGATTTTATCTCGGATGCAGGTTACGATTCCCAGTTCGGTGCCCGTCCGGTGAAACGTGCTATCCAGAAGTATGTCCTTAACGAACTGTCGAAGGAGATACTGGGTATGAAGATCGATAAGAACCGTCCGATCATTATCGATCGGGAAGGGGATGGACTGATATTTAAAAATTAAAAAGGTCCTTATATTATATATGTAGAATCCTGGCTTGTAAAAGTCAGGATTTTTTTTGTTTAGCCACGAGGTATATAACTGGTAGCCGATAAACCCTGACAATGTGGATTTTTAGTTTTAGAGATAAAAATTATTTTAAATCTAATTTTCTTTAGTCTTCTTAGAACTATGGTGAGTTAATACTTGTTATATATATAGCAAGGGTATGCTTTTGACAATATGTCAGCACCTATATGTTAAAACGGATGTATGGAGTATATTTTGTTGGAAATTTGTTTGGTATTAATGTTATAATCTCTATATTTGCATTTAACAAGTGTAAAAAACAGCATAGTTCTAAGAAGACTAAGTCGTTTCCTTTATGCAAAAACACAATACTTAACGCAAAATGAGTATGAGAAATGTCGAATTTATTAACTTTCCTAAACAATCTGGCTTTATGAAGAAGGGCTTATTATTATTTGTACTGTTTTGTATAGGGACATGTACAAATGTGCTATGGGCACAGAAGAAAGTAAGTGGTGTTGTGATGGACCAAAGTGCCAATCTGCCGCTTATAGGGTGTAATGTCGTAGAAAAAGGAACCACAAATGGAACCGTTACCGATTTGGATGGTAACTATACATTGGAAGTTCCGGAGAATGCAATCTTACAATTCTCTTTTTTAGGTATGACAACGGTCGAAGAACCGGTTAACGATCGTACCGTAATTAATGTAGATATGTTTTCAGATACCCAGAAGATTGAAGAAGTCGTTGTCACAGCCATGGGTATCCAACGTAAGGCAAAGTCGTTGACCTATGCTACTCAACAGGTTGCAGGACAGGAATTGACCCGTGCAAAAGATGCCAACCTGATCAATGCTTTGCAAGGTAAAGCAGCCGGTATGCTTATTTCTCCGAATGCAACCGGTGCAGGAGGCTCGTCCAAGATTATTTTGCGTGGTAATAAATCAGCTTATGGGAATAACCAGCCGCTTATTGTTATCGATGGTGTTCCGATGAATAGTCCGGAAACAACTCAGTTGGCGGGTGAATATGAGGGACGCGACGGTGGTGACGCATTGGGTAACCTGAACCCGGATGACATTGCCAGTATGAATGTCCTGAAAGGTGCATCAGCAGCGGCTTTATATGGTAGTATGGCTGCGAATGGTGTGATCATGATCACTACAAAAAAGGGTCGTGAGGGTGCCGCAAGAGTAGATTTTTCTTCCAATATAACACTTGAAAGTCCTATGTCTCTTCCTAAATTACAAGGACGTTATGGGGCTGTCAAAGTAGGTGATCAGTTAAATAACATGAGTTGGGGCGACAAGGTGGCCGACAACGATAACCATGCGATGGATAATGTGAACGATTTTTACCGTACAGGTTCTACTTTTATTAATTCCGTAACGATCAATGGCGGTACTGAAAAAGTACAAAGCTTTATGTCGTACGCTAATACGACCGCTTTTGGTATTATGCCGACAAATGACTTTCAGCGTCATAACATGTCGACCCGCGAAACTTTCAACTTGTTTGGCGACCGACTGACCATCGATGCTTCCTTGTCGTATATCAGCCAGAAAGGAACCAACCGTCCTCACGGAGGTACTTATATCAACCCGTTGACAGGTCTGTATACATTCCCGGTAAACGGTGATTTCGGTTATTATAAGGATAACTTCGAAAAATTCAATGAAGATCGTAACCTGATGGCTCACAACTGGTATCTTCCGGATGACGATTTTTCAGCCAATCCTTATTGGATATTAAACCGGATTAAATCGACTGAGAGACGTGACCGTGTAATGGCTTCCGCCAGTGCAAAATTTAAGATCACCGACTGGTTGAATGTGCAGGGACGTTTAAGCGTGGATAATACTTTCGACCGTTTTGAACGTAAATGGCATGCAACAACAACTGCTACATGGGCTCCCGGCGGGAACGGACGTTATCGTCAGGAACGTTTCGATGCAAAGCAGTTCTATGGTGACTTGATGTTGAATTTTAACAAGACCTGGAATGAAAAATGGGAATTGAATGCCTCTTTAGGTACCAGCTTCCAGGACAATAAGGTACAAAATGTCATTCTGGATAGCGACAAGCTGGGATTGATGGAAGCAAACTTCTTCGTTCCTGAAAATATCAACGGCAATGGAAACCAACGTACTTCCAACCCTCGTAAACGTTTGAATTCCGTATTCGGAACAGTTCAGTTCGGTTATAACGGGATGATCTATCTGGATGTGACGGGACGTAACGACTGGTCGTCTGCTTTGGCTTTCACCGACAACTTCTCCTATTTCTATCCTTCCTTCGGTCTGACAGCTCTGTTGAATGAGATGATCCCGATGACAGATAAGATCAATTTATTGAAGATCAGAGGTTCTTACTCAATCGTGGGTAACGACGTTCCTGCTTATATCACTCATCCGATGGATGGTATCAACCTGGGAGGTCTGGAACCAAATACCAAGGAACCGTTTACCGAAATGAAACCTGAAAAGATGCATTCAATGGAATTTGGTCTGGATCTGACTATGCTGGATAACCGTTTGAATTTTGATATCACTTATTATAAGACAAACAACAAGAACCAGTATTTCTCTATTTCATCTCCGCTGGCTTCCGGTTACGATAGCTATTATATCAATGCCGGTAATATCCAGAACCAGGGTTTTGAGGCTTCCATCAATTATCGTTGGGATTTTGCAGAAGACTGGAGCTGGAAACCCGAATTCAACATTTCCTACAACCAGAATAAGATCAAGGAACTTACCGATCAATTGAAGAACGGTGTATCTTTAGGTTCGGGTGCAGGTCTTAACTTCAAGCTGGTTGAAGGCGGTTCATACGGCGATATTTACGGTAAAGTGGCAGAACGCGATGAGAACGGAGCTTTCATGTTGGATAAAGACGGTAAACTGGTCATCTCTACAGACGAACGTCATTTAGGCAATGTAAACCCGAACTGGCAGTTGGGATGGGGTAATACTTTTACCTATAAAGATTTCAGCTTATACTTCCTGATCGACGGAAAGATCGGTGGTAATGTAGCCAGCCAGACACAAAGTTATCTGGATGCTTACGGTGTAACGGAAGCAACAGCCGATGCCCGCGATGACGGTGGTGTAGACCTGGGTAACGGACAGAAAATGGATGCACAGACATTCTATACTTCAACAGCCGGTAAGGAAGGTGCAAAAGACCTCTATGTATATTCTGCAACGAACTTCCGTTTACGTGAACTTTCTTTAGGATATACATTCCGCAACCTGTTAGGAGCTTCCAAGAATCTGAATCTGTCTTTCGTTGCTCGTAACCTGTTCTTCATTTATAAAGATGCTCCGACCGATCCGGATATGTCTGTTTCAACGAATAACGGTTGGAAAGGCTTCGATTCGTTTGGTTTGCCTGCAACACGCAGCTATGGTATCAACTTGAAAGTAACATTCTAATAACGCGATCAATCATGAAAAAGAATATAATTAAACAAGTAAAAAATACATTACCATTGTGGGCTGTAGCTTTCATGGTAGGAGTGACGGCTTGTACGGATAATTTTGAAAGTATCAATACCAATCCGAACGGGATGGATGTTTCTCAGGTGAAAGTAACTTCCCGTTTCAACCAGCCGATAGTAGGTGTCTATAATAACTATCAGAACAAGAATTACGAGTTCCAGTTGCAACAGAATCTGAATGCGGATATGTTTTCCGGTTATATGGCGACCGGTACGGCATTCAACGGTAACTCTAACAATGCGATGTATGCAATGATGGACGGCTGGAATGGCGAGGCATTCCGTGACGGTATGTTATATGTAATGAAACCGATCAGTGAAATCCTGAAATCGACGGATGCGAAAGACTATACAGCGATTGCCAAGATCATCCGTGTACAGGGTATGCATCGTGTTGCTGATATTTACGGGGCTATTCCTTATTCAAAAGCTATGCAGGGAGGTTCGTCCGTTCCCTACGATGATTTGGAAACTCTATATACCACTTTCCTTTCCGAGCTGGAAGAAGCTGTGAACGACCTGACCTCTTTGGTGGATGCAGGTGAAGCAGAAGCAAACCGTTTGAATAGTTTCGATATTGTCTGCGGTTCGGACTTTAAGCAATGGATCCGTTTTGCCAATACATTGCGTTTGCGTTTGGCCGTGCGTCTGTCTGTTGTAAAACCGGAATTGGCCAAGTCTACTGCTGAAGCTGCCGTGAACCATAAATATGGTGTCCTGGTTGCCGGTAACCCGAATGTACAGGTCATCGATGCTTCTTTACAGAATCCGTTGAATGAAATTGTAGTCAACTACAATGATATGCGTGCCAGCGCTTCTATGGTCTGTATGTTGAAAGGGTACGACGATCCCCGCTTGCCGGTTTATGTAACTCCGGTCGGTTGGTTTAAAATCGACGGTAAACAACAGGATATTGTCGATAAGAATGGTAATGCATTGAATAAGATCGGTCAATATATAGGTATCCGCCAGGGAACTATTGTCGATAAGAATGTGTATCAGGTATATTCTTCTGTCAATCTTTCAACAGAAACCAAGATGGCAGATTATACAGGAAACAAAACTCAGATATCGAACCATTTACCCTGGATGAAAGTTGCCGAGGCTTACTTCCTGCGTGCAGAAGGTGCACTCCGCGGTTGGAATATGGGTGGTTCTGCCAAAGACCTGTACGAGCAAGGTATCAAAGTCTCTTTCGACGAATATGCTATCCCGGCATCTGAATATGAAAAATATATTGCAAACGAAACCGGTGTCTGTGCAGATTTCGAAGATCCTCATAATGCAGCCAATAGCATAAAAGGTATTGATAAATGTACGGTTAAATGGAATGACGGTGCAACGAATGAAGAAAAACTTCATAAGATCATTAACCAGAAATGGATCGCGATGTATCCGGAAGGACAGGAAGCCTGGTCGGAATTCCGCCGTACAGGTTATCCGAATATCTTCCCTGTGGCTAATAACCTGAGTGCCGATACATGGAAGATTCCTGATGGTGAATTTATCAAACGTTTACCATATCCGAAGAACGATAAAGATTCGAATGCGGAAGAGGTGGAAAAAGCAGTCAGTTTGCTGAATGGCCCGGATAGCCCGGCAACACGTATATGGTGGGATACCGGAAGAAACTTCTAACCGGACAGTAACGGACTATATTAATAATGTATAAAGAGAAAGGCTTCTTCCGCTTCCGGAGGAAGCCTTTTGTTTTTTTATTGTATATTACGGCTATTAAATAGAATACATTATGAATCATAAATCTCTATCTTTCATATTCTTGTTGTTTTTGGTTAACAACATGTTATCCATCTTCGCACAGGAAAATACACTGACGATCCCTGAACCCGGGGAGAAGACATTGCTTACTTCCGGCTGGATGGCACGGAGAGCCAGTGAGATAAAGACAGACGGAAACCTGTTAAGCTCTACACCTCTGGAAACAACAGGCTGGATGCCTGCCCGTGTGCCCGGGACAGTACTGACCACTTTATTGGAAAACGGCCTGTATCCTGCACCGGAGTTTGGAATGAACAATAACCTGATCCCCGATATTTATGAAGCCGGCAATGACTTTTACACCTATTGGTTTGTTTGCCGGTTTGAAACGCCGGAGGTACCGGATGACCGGATTGTCTGGCTGAACTTCCGGGGAATAAACTATAAAGCCGAACTGTTCATGAACGGCAAACGGCTTAATAATACCACCCATGAAGGAATGTTCCTGCGGAAATCTTTTAATATAACGGAACTTCTTCGGAAAGAAGATGCAAATGTGCTGGCTGTCCTGGTGTATCCTCCTGACTATCCGGGAAATCCGAACGGCGGACAAGGCGGTGACGGACAGATCGCCCGTAATAATACCATGCAATATACGCCCGGATGGGACTGGGTTCAGCCGATCAGGGATCGTAATACCGGTATCTGGGATGAGGTATCGGTAACTACCTCCGGTGCAGTGACTGTCCGGTCGCCTTATGTTGTGACGAAAGTACCGGGTGTCCGTTCTCCGGAAAAGAAAATGCAGGAGGATGCTTTTGTAAAGACTTCGGTTGAGGTGGAGAATATAACCGATACTCCGCGTAAAGGTGTATTGGTCTGTGAGACAAACGGAATCCGTTTAACGCAACCACTAACCTTATCTCCGAACGAAAAGAGGGAAGTCCGTTTCGATCCGTTGAAAATAAAAAATCCGCGTTTGTGGTGGCCCAACGGAGTAGGGGAACAGCCTTTATACGATATGCATATCTATTTTGAGGCAGATAACCGGATCAGCGACAGCAAGCAATTCAAATACGGTATCCGTGAGATCACGACAGATAAATGTCCCGACAACGGGGGACGCCGTTTCTTTGTGAACGGGCAGAAGATCTATATGACTGGCGGTAACTATATCTCTTCCGACTGGTTACTGCGTCTTTCCCCTGAACGTTACCGCGATGAAGTCCGTTTCCATGCCGAAATGAATTTGCGTATGATCCGCGTATGGGGAGGCGCTTTGCTCGAACGTCCGGAGTTTTATAATGCCTGTGATGAATACGGAATACTCGTTTTCCAGGATTTATGGGGCAGCGGCGATTGTAACGGTGCCTGGGAAGACCCGATGAAGATGGACTCTCGTGAACGGCGATGGGAATACCCCGACAACCACGATCTTTTTATCGCTTCGGTAAAAGACCAGGTAAAGATGATACGTAACCACCCGAGCCTGTGCCTGTGGTGCGGGGCCAACGAATGGCCGTTGGCAAAAAACATCGACAAGCAACTGAAAGAAAAAATCTTCCCGGAGCTTGATCCCGAACGCCTGTTCGTCAGTTATTCTACCGACTCCCTCTTTACCCGCAACCTGCTGGGCGATAACGGCGACGGCCCTTACGGTATTCAGGAGCCGGAATGGTTCTTTACTTTCCGTTCACATCCGTTTAATCCGGAGGCAGGCTCCGTCGGTTCGCCGGAGGTGGAAAGTATGCGGGAAATGATGACGGAGAAAGACCTGGAAGGATTTCCGAGAAAAGGTTTTACCCGTAATGCGACCTGGCGATATCATCGGGATCTGGGATATCAGGATCATTTGGAACGTTATGGCGAGGTAAAGGATATCGAAACCTATTGTAAATATGCTCAGGTTGTGAATTACGATCAATACCGTAGTTTTATGGAAGGCTGGGGTTCCCACCTTTGGGACTGGTACACAGGCATACTGATCTGGAAAACACAAAACCCGTGGACTTCCCTGCGCGGACAGATGTACGATTGGTTCCTCGATGTAAATGCTTCCCTGTACGGTACACGTAAAGGATGCGAACCCCTGCATCCGTTTTACAACCCCGTCACCCGGCAGGTAGAGCTATTGAACACATCCTTGTCCGATTACCCGGATCTGATTGTAAATGCACGTATCTACGACACCGGCGGTAAGATCCGTTGGGAAAAAGAAATAAAGTCGGATGCCAAAGCCAATACCGTAGCACCCTTGTTTGATGTTCCCGTCCCGGAAGAAATACAAGGAGTCTACTTCCTCCGCCTGTCTGTGCAACCGGCTGATCCTGCCCGGCCTTCCAACGTAGCTGTCGCATTACCGGATGCCCCGAATATCTATTGGCTGACCACGCTTCCGAAAGATTATTCCGGCTTATCCCGTTTACCTGAAGCAAAGCCGGAGGTGAAAGTATCTCTTCAACGGGAAGGAACAACCTATTCCGGTATGGTATCGCTCCATTCGAAAATGAATATTTCTTTTTTCAACCGCATCAAGGTGTTGGATAAGGAAACCGGCAAGCGTATCCTTCCCGTACATTATTCGGATAATTATATCACGCTTATGCCGGGTGACCATTGTACTTTGACGATCAGTTTTACCTCTTCTTTACCCGCAGACCGGATACAGATAGTGGCTGATAGTTGGACGGCAGACCGGATCGTAGCTACAGCCGATTAATACCTGTCCGGCAGTTTCATTCTGCCGGACAGTGCAGATCCTCTTTTTTTGTTTACTTTTGTTGCAATTAATCTAAAAAGGAAAAGATATGAAAAGGTTTTTAATGATGATGTTTGCAGTGATGGCTCTTTTTGTCATGAGTAGTTGTGGAGAATCGAAAGATTCGTATATAAAAGACTTCACAAAGTTTGTAGAAAAAGTACAGGCTGGTGCCGATAAGTATTCGAAAGAAGACTGGAAAGAGGTGGAAAAGAAATACATCGAATTTGCCGAAACGAAATATGACAAGTATAGTTCCGAACTTTCTACAGACGAGATGATCGGTCTTACCAAATTGAAAGCCACTTATCTGACAATCCAGACCAAGCACGGCATTATCGACAACATACTGAAAGATGGAAATAATGCTTTGGACTTATTGATCAAATAGCCTGCAATTATTTTAAAATATCAATTAAAGCAATATCTTTGCATGAGTATGTAACCAATTAAACTGAAAAAGTTATGAGCGACAAAGACGATTTAATTTACGACGAAGACGAATCTGTAAAATTCATTCAGAACTATCTTCCCCAGGAATTGAAAGGCAAATTCAGTAATGACGATATTAACTACATTGTAGACCTGATCTACGATTTCTATGAATCACGCGGTTATCTGAACGACGATGCAGACGATGATGCCGATGTCGAAATAGATGAAGATGAATTGATTGAATATGTAGTGAAGAATGCGCAGAAGGATGGTGTCGGTAAATTCGATCCCGAAGCAATCGGTTTTATTGTGCAGGGAGAACTTGAATATTGCGATTCTATCAACATGTTCGATTGATAAACTGTTATATTCATATAAAGTTTATAAAAGAGCAAAAAGATGAAACATTTTAAGTTATTATCCATACTGTTATGTATGGCGGTGGTATTTACGAGTTGTGGAACATGGAATAACACAGCAAAAGGAACTGCAATCGGTGTAGGTGGTGGTGCCGCTGCAGGTGCCGGTATCGGTGCTTTGGCAGGTAATACGGCTTTAGGTGCTGTTATCGGTGCTGCTGTAGGAGGAACTGCCGGTGCATTGATCGGAAAGAAGATGGACAAACAGAAAAAAGAGCTGGAAGCTACTTTACCGCCCGAAACCACTGTTGAAACGATCAATAATGGTGAGGCTCTGAAAGTCACTTTCGATTCAGGTATTTTGTTTGCTACCAACTCCAGTACGTTGAGTGACGCTTCACGCAGTGCATTGCGTAAACTGGCTGTCAGCCTGAATGAAAACCCGGATACCGATATCAAGATCGTTGGTTATACCGACAATACCGGTAAGGTCGATTACAACCAGACATTGTCTGAAAAACGTGCTAAAAGCGTTTACGACTATATGATGGTCGACCAGGGCGTAAGCGGACGTCGTATGGAATACGAAGGCAAAGGTGTTCATGATCCTGTTGCCAGCAACGACACGCCGGAAGGACGTGCATTGAACCGCCGTGTAGAGATCCTGATCCTTGCCAACGAAAAGATGATACAGGATGCACAGCAGGGAACATTGAGATAAGTATTTATTTCTTAATAATACAAAGGCCTGAAATAGCGTAAGTTATTTCAGGCCTTTGGCGTTTTAACTATCGTTTACGAGCGTTCATAAGTCTTACAACAAGTTAATTAACACGGCCAAAATAACATCAAAGAGAACCTTTTTTTATTATTTGCTGTTTCATGTGTAACTTATATATAAGCACAAATAATAGTATAAACTGTTTTAAACGTTAAAATGAGATGAAAAAGATTATTCCTTTTTTCTTGTTGATCCTTTTACTGGCGTCTTGTCAGAAAGATCCGGATATGTCAAAGCTGGATAATGATTTCGTGGTGTACACAAACCATGATAGCAAAACGGATTTCAAATCGTTCACCACATTCTATGTACCTGATAGCGTGTTGGTAATCGGTAGTAGTGAAAAACCTCAGTACTGGACAGCAACAGAAGCTGATAATATTATTTCTACAGTGATCGGCAATATGGAAAGTCGTGGTTATACACGCACAATGGATAAAGAAGATGCAGATCTCGGTTTGCAGGTTTCTTTTGTAGAAAATGTAAATTATTTTACAAATTGGTATAATGATTATAACAACAACTACTGGTGGTGGGGTTACCCAGGATATTGGGCACCTAATTACTGGAGACCGGGATGGGGACCGACATGGGGCTACGACTGGCACGATTGGTATTATCCGTACCCTGTTGTTTACAGCTATAGCGTAGGTTCACTGCTTGCTGAAATGGTAGATTTGAAATCTCCGACTCCTAAAACAGCAGATACTAAATTACCGGTTGTCTGGACTGCTTATATGGCAGGTTTATTGTCCGGTTCGGATAAGATCGATACTCAGTTATCAATCCGTGCGATTGATCAGGCATTTGTTCAATCACCATATATCAGGAAATAATTAAACGCGAATCAGTAAAATTTGAGTCTTATGAAAAAGATAAATAAATCAATAAAATTAGTCGCTTTACTTATCGCCTGTTTAGCGATTCCTTCACTGGCTGGCGCCCAGGTTGTAAACAACATGTATTTTAATATTGACTGGGATCTTAACACTCCGTTCGGAAACAACTTTGCCGATAAGACAAGCGGTTGGGGTGCTCATGGTGAAGCCGGTTATTATGTAGTTCCTAATTTCGCAGTAGGTGCGTTCATTTCTTATCATACGAACAATAAATATATTGATCGTCAGACACTCGACATCAGCGGAACATCAGCAATCACTTCCGACCAGCAGCATTCTTTGTTCCAGTTGCCTTTCGGTGCGGCATTCCGTTACAGCTTTACCCGCGAAGGTCAGTTCGAACCTTATGTATCAGCTAAGTTAGGTGCCGAGTACAGCGAAATGTCGACTTATATGAATGTAATGAAAGTATACGACCGCCAGTGGGGATTCTATGTAGCTCCTGAAGTCGGTATGAATATCTTCTTTACTCCGGAAAAGAAATTCGGTTTACATGTAGCCGCTTATTACAACTATGCAACAAACAAAAGCAAAGTCCTGACTTATACCATGGACGGTATAAATAACTGGGGCGTACGCTTCGGTGTTGCATTCTAAAATAGAAGTTTGTTCTTTTAAGTGTTTTATGTAGTTTATTAGAAAGCGGGGAGCTGCAGCGGCGGCTTCCCGTTTTTTATTTCAGTGTCCAGGGGAATGCGATCTTGTCCAGGAGATCTTTGCGGGTAGGGGATAACTCGCCTTTTTTCAAGGCTCTCCGTTGTACGAAGCACCAGCTGCCCAGTTTGTTTTCACGGGCGGTCGGCCAACGGTTGTTTTCAAGGAAGAATTGTTGTAGTTTTCCATAGTTCTCCATCCAGACGTCGTCGATGGTCCAGATGAAACCTTCGGCATCCATCAGGGCGATACGTTCAGCTGAAAGCAGACCTTGCTTCCGGTTTTTTCGTTGGGTGTTACACCAGGCACCGGCTTTCCCTTCGTTGCTTTTCGGCCAGCGTTTATGCTTTTTATAATAGGTAAGTACCTGCTGCCAGTTCTCCATCCATAACGAATCCAGGTCCTGTTCCCACCAGAAGCCTATCGAATCGAGCAAGCGGATCCTTTCATTCGGCAACAGACCTTTTTTACGTGCCTGCCGTTGGGTGTTGCACCAGGTATTCAGTTTGTGTTCACCCCGCTTGGGACAACGGTGCTCTTTTGCCATAAAGACTTTCAGCTCCTCGAAACAACTCATCCATCGGCTGTCCTGTACCTCCCATTCAAAACCGATCTGTTCCAGGTGCGAAATATAATCTTTCGATAACGTCCCTTTCTTATACGCGATCCGTTGGGTGTTACACCAATTGCCCAGTTTCCCTTCGGCTGCCTGCGGCCACCGGCCTTCCCGTTCTTTGAATTCGACCAACCGTTCGTACATGACGGGCCAGGCATCCAGTTCGGCCAGCATATCATCCACCTGGGCGCGGATATCCGACAGGAATCCGGTCACCTGAAACTCGGTATATCCTTTGAATGTCTTCGGTGCTCGGATAGCCGGCCGGTAAGCCAGGTCTCTCGTCATCACTTCATACACGGAACGTCCGGAAAGGTTGTTGACAAAGTCGAGCACGACCGGGTGATGGTTGGAACCGGCTTTCAGGCAGCGTCCCAACTGTTGCAGGGCAACTACGTACGATTCGGTACGGCGCAGGAACATGGCGGCATCCACCCCTTCCACATGCAGTCCTTCGATCAGCATATTGATGGAGAAAAGGACATGCAGTTTACCTGTGTCCTGCCGGAAATTCCGGAGTATTTTTTCGTTGGCCCGATTGCTCTGTCCGTTATGGATCTCGAATGTTTCCGTTTCGAGTCCTGCCTGGTTTAGCCAGCGGGATACTTCGGGGATCATATTTTTCAAATCCTCTTTATCCTTGCAGAAGACAAGCATCTTTTTGACCTCTTTCGGTAGATACCGCCTGATCAGTTCCGAAGCACTCCATGAACCGCGGAAGTCCAGGCGGGCGAAATCTATCTTTTCCTGGATACGTTGCTTTCTTTCGGAGGTGCAGTCGCTCCGGTTCAGTAGTTGCTGCACCTTATCCAACTGATTGTTCAGGTCGAACACACTTTGTACGAGAACAGGGACAGGCAGGATTTTGTAATACCAGGCCATCGAGAGGGATAACTCATGGAACAGGTTGCCTTTAAAATAGACCTCTACGGTATCGAGCATCTCTTCAGGCCGTATCGGGGTGGCCGACATACCCAATACGCGGGCTTCGGGATTGGCATCAATCACATCCTGTACGGCTTTTCCCCATACCTCCGCACCGAAATGATGGAACTCGTCGATAATGATATGGTCTGCTCTGAGTTGTTCGCTGTCGGCCTTGTTTAGGACCAGTGCCTGGAAAGTGCGGTAGGTCACATGTGGCATGGTTCCTCCGACCGCTTTTTCGATCTCGGCAATGATCGTCACGTTAGGGGCAATGACGAGGATTGTATCTTCCAGGTGATTGATGATATAACGTGCGATCAGGTAGGATTTACCTGTCCCGGTAGCCTGCACGACAGCTCCGATACGGTTCTTTTGAAAGCCTTCTTCAATAGCTCGGTAAGCGGCTTCATTATGGGAAAAGAGTTCGATGTGTTTTCCGCTTTCCAGGCTTTTCAGATAGCTTTCGTCGGATACTGTCAAACCATGCAGTTCGAAAGAAAGAGCCTCCGGCAAGTATCCGCCATGTGCCAGGATGCGGAATTGGTTGCAGCTGCACATTTCCCCGACCTGTTGCATTTCAGCGTACAGACCGTCCACATCCGCCAGACAAAGAGGTTCTTTATTCCATATCTCTTTCACAATGAAAGTTACAGAATCTTCCCTGAAGCCAACCAGCAGACAGCCGGATTCTTCAGTTACAAAGTAATTATAAGAATGGTAAAGATCGCGAAGGGACATAAAAATGTGAAACATTTTTAGTTGACAGTTGACAAGTGACAGATGACAGTTGGGCTTCGCAGTCGAACATAGAAATAATTGAACCTATCTGAGCATAAGTCTCAGTCATCAATAAGACAAACTTAGTTACAGGTTCATTTGCCGTCTGCTTCAGCTGACGGATTGGTAAATGATCTATCTCATTGGACTTTAGTCCCATTTTAACAGTCTTGCTATTTAAGAGAAATGCGGCTAAAGCCAAAAAAGGGATACAATCTGTAGACCGTTGGTTAAAACCAACGGCAAATGAACCTGTAATAGTCATGTCACTTTGATTATAGGATAGTTCAAATCTGATAAAACTGTCAACTGTCACTTGTCAACTGTCAACTTTAAAGAGGTCTTTGATGAATAAATATCCTATTGCTCCGAAGATGGCTAAGAATACAAAGCCGATCAATATCAGCGGTTTCTTTGGTGATGCCGCTTTCAATGGGACAGTGGCAGGCTGTATGACGGTATAAACCGGTGTTTGCTCCTGTACCCGAAGTTTATCCTGTTCCAGCTTCTGGGCTAATGTGTTGTAGACATTGAAGGTTAGTGTCATCTCATTCTTTAGCCGTTCCTGTTCTGTCCGGTAGCTGGCGGAGATGATGTTCTTATTGGCATCTTCAAAGGCTGCATACGCACGTTGTGCTTTGTAATAAGATTCGCGTGCTTCACTGAATACTTTTTCAGTAAACTCCAGGTCCTGTTTGGCTTTCTGGGTACGATAGCTGGTGATATAACTCTGAAGGTTATTCAAAACGACCTGGGTGATGTTAGCAGATATCAATGGGTCCTGCATCTGAACGGATACGGTAATAACTGATGTCTTTTTGTCGACAGATACCGATATGCGTTTCTGCAGGGCACTAATGACATCCGATTGCTTACGGGTCAGATGAAAAGAAGATAGCTCATTGCTACTTTTTTCTTCTTCTTTTGAGAACATATCTTTTACAACCCCCAATAATTTAAATGGAGCCTGTAAAATATAACTCCACCATGTACCTTTCTGGTGTTCATCCATATATTCATATAAGGAAGCAGACAGTGTCCCTTTTTCATTTGTAACCTGTACCGGAAACAACTCTAACAAAAAAGGAATACTGCTAACCACATCCGGATACAGATCCGGAGATATAGCATCTGTTCCGGATGAAGTATTCAGGTTTATACCTGCCATCGCTGCCAAACCTCCCAGGTTTCCCATTTTCTTAGACGGGTCCGAAGTTTCAGGGGCCAGTTTTACAGTCGTACTATATTCTTTCGGGATACTGAAAGCTATCACCAAACCAACAACAATTGCTACTCCGCAACATTTAAAAATGAATTTGCGTTCCCCCCACAGCCGTTTGGCAAGTTCAATCAAGTCTATCTCCTGAGTATTATCCGCATCAGGAGTATTCATTTGAATCATATCCATGTTGCTATATTATTTCATTGAATTAATAATAGAAGTTACCATAGCAGCCATCGAAGTCGTTGAACTGGCAATACTCAAGACTTCCGCCAGGCTGGTCTTCCGATCGCGCTGTGTCTTGGTTGGAACTACAATTTCACAACCGGGTTCTACCTTCGGATAACGTTTGAAGAAGATAAAAGTCTTTTTCGTTGTTGCTACCTTTCCGTTCATATAGATCACGATCGGATATTTACGGGCGATATCATTATAACCTCCTGCCTGAGAAAGACATTTACCCACTGACATACCATTAGTATAAGTGACACTGTTCGGGTAAGTAACTGCTCCATTGATCTTCACAGTGCTTTGCAATTGTGGAATATAGAGCTTATCTCCATCACGAAGTACTACATCATGTGCACTTCCCGGATGAGCCAATGCCTTTTCCAGATCGATGCCGACTGAATAATCTTTGATATTTGCCAGCGATAATCCAACCGAGTCGCGGCTTTGTTTATTAGAACTCAATTCCATCAAAGTTTCGAGGCGGCGCATTTCATCTTCCGTCAGTTGACGCTTCAGGCTCGCTCCTTTTACGTAAGCATCCGGGGTTATTCCTCCGGCTTTATTAATAATATCACTCAATCGCGAATTCTTTTCTGCCAATACATAATCACCGGCAAAAGTGATTTCTCCATCTACCTTTACTACCTGCTGTTCCTGATAACCCGGAGAGAAACGAACATATACTTCATCAAACGGTTCCAGTGTAAAGACTGTTTCGGAAGTTGTTCCGTCTACAGGAATTAACCCCAGGTTATCGTTTAGTGTGAAATTGAATACTTTGGCAGTGATATTACTATTCTGATCCGTTTTTGTGTCTTTGATGCGGCGAGCCACTTCCACATTCACTGTAGCTGCCGATTCTTTCAAACCGCCAGCCATAATAATAGCATCTTCTATCGTCAGACTGTTGCGATAGGGGAGTACCGTGTCTGTAGAATTGACCGCTCCGCTTACTTTGATCGTATAAGGTTCACGAAGATCGAACAAAGACGGGATGTTGAGTTGGTCTTCCGGTTTCAGTTCTATGTCCGGAGATGTACCGTTGAGTATTCCGCGGATATCCACAGCAATAACAGTTGTCGTAAAATCAGGATTCAGACGGGTGATCTGGGCACGACCTGCAAATTCGTCTCCTTTCAGTCCGGCAGCTTGTTTGATCAGTTCTTTTACGGTGTGTACTGTTGAACTTAGCTCGTATTCACCCGGACGCCAGACTGCTCCCGCAATAGTAAGACGATTCTCATAGAAAGGAATAACGGAGTCCACCATCAGAGAGTCCGCATCCATCATGGTAAAGGTCGGATATTTATCTTCCGTAACAGTGGCGATCTGATACCGGCTGCCTGCTTTACGTTTTACACGGACATCTTTCGTATAGGCATCTCCGGTAAAGCCTCCTGCCATATTCAGTACTTGCTGTAAGGTTTCTCCCTTTTTTGTTTCAAAAATGCGGTTACGTTTTACTTTTCCTTGTACTACCGCTAGCTGATCGTATGGAGGGATAATAATCATATCATTTTCTTCCAGGCGTATATTAGTTTTATATTTTCCGTTTAACAAGTAATCGTACACATCGAGTTGTGCTACTTCTTTACTGTTACGATATACTTTAATATTACGAAGAGAACCGATTTCATTTACCCCACCTGCTGCATACAATGCATTGAAAAGGGTGGCAAAAGAAGGCAAGGTATATGTCCCCGGAGCAACGACTTCCCCGACAATATTAACTTTGATACTACGTATCTGACTTAAGCTGACGGATACGAACGTATTACCGCCGTCTGTATTACCGGATAAAGTAGCCATGATACGTCCCAGTTCCTGACGGATACGGCTTTCCGCAGCTTCAATGGTCAGTCCGCTAACGGATACCGGTCCCAGGTTAGGGATCAGGATTGTCCCTTCCGGAGAAACTTTCAGTTTCAGGTTCAGTTCGGAATCGCCCCAGACATTGATCAGTAATTCATCTCCTGCTGATAAAACATAGTTTTTGGGGGTGGGTATATTCAAATCAGGTTCAAAAGACAGGTTTTTATTTGAAAAGATTTCCCGTCCGAAAACAGTTTGTTTCAAATCGTTTTCCGGGAGATTCATTTGGCGTTGTTCTTCCGGTGAGATGCTGTCTTGACCGGGTTTTGTCGTGACTGCTCGGTCGGAAATTACAGCTTCTGAAGCCTTTGAGCCTACCTGTTCTGCCCCTGATTGTCCCATTCTTTTAGCTATTTCCTGCCGGATCTGATCTTCTGTCATACCAGCGGCTTTCGCTTTGTCAATCACGTCCTGGGATACCTGTGCCGCCAATGGTATAGTCAGCCACAGTAATCCCCCTAATAATACATTTCTGATTACGGTATTCATATTGTTATTTGTTTTTTGTTATTCTCAAAATTTCCGAAACTCTAACCGGGCGTAATCCGATTGTAATACCAAATGTTTCGACGTTAATTCTTTTACACCGAAACGTTGCTTCGTATCATTCATGCCGAAAGGCAATAAATCTTCAATTTTACTGACCGGCATTTCGACAAATAGCGAATCTCCGGTATATTCCATATTTCCTGTCTGGCTCGTAACACCGACTTGCATCAGGTTGATCGTATGCAATGCCACACTATAATAAGCCCGCTCCGGTGTTTCTTCTTCTCCGGAAGCATATTCTATTTTCATGATCTGCCAACGACCATCCAAA
>NZ_QUHH01000027.1:99362-100558 GCF_003479515.1 Parabacteroides sp. AF14-59
TATTTTCATGATCTGCCAACGACCATCCAAATCTCCGTTAATCGGTGTTTTTCCACAAGCGCTAACTATCAATATTAGCAGCACAGCTATTATATATCTTTTCATCGTATCCATCCTGTTTTTCTGATTGTAAACATACCTCCAACACTTTTACCTAACATAGCACCCCGGTCCAGTCCCAATGATGCGGTAAAATCCCAGCCTTTCAATCTATGGGGAGTATATTTTAATTCGGCTAAAGCATTTCCATTCTTTTTGATCTCATAAAATGGTAAATCATAAGTACCCCAGTTGCGAGTAACTGACAAGAGAATACGATATTGCAGATCGGCACAAGGATTTCCCATTATTCCAAAATGATGTCCCTGTATACGATTACTTTTAAAAATAATTTCTCCATTGTCATTATAAACAGGAGACATCACTAAAGGATTTCCGATACCCATTCCCCAATGTTGCCAACCGGTATAAATACTATGATTATAATAATTATCGGCTCCACTCACCTGTTCAGGTATCTCCGGCGTATGATCCCAATAGACAGGACCAGTCTGATCCTTTGTTGAAATATATTCGTAAACAAAACTGCTAACGATAGGATTTTCAGGAAACGTTATTTCTATCCCAGTCAGGCAGTCCTTCCAGCCATATTCCCCGAACATCTGTGAATGATCTTCGAAATAATGTTCATAATAAGGGCGAACCGTCCAGTCCTGTGGAGCATACCAGGTGAGTGAAAAATTCCAACTACCTAAATGATTTCCATAAATGTTCGTTTGTTCCCCCATTGGAGTATCACTACTACCTCCGCTCGGAATAAACACTTTAAAGAAATCCTTTATCCCATTCGGCATATCTATCTTTTCATTCCCAATAAATGCATTTCCTCCGAACTGAGCAGCCATTTCCAGTCCTCCTTCAAAGATCAGCGGGAATTTCTCCCGATTGCCAAGCTTCACATATAGATCTTTGGAATGATAAAGCACATGTTCCGTATATTTATTTCCCGGAGCTACAAAATTCTTCTGCCAACCATCATCCGTAAACATACCATAAGCAATATGCCCTTTGAAGGCCAGCCAGCCTTTTGTCCCCGGTATAACGGTATATTCCGGAATACCGATACGCACTTGCGGAATCGGCCGGGCATTCCCCGAAAACGTCAATCCCCCGCTACTTAAAAGCGGATTATTAAA
>NZ_QUHH01000028.1:0-19968 GCF_003479515.1 Parabacteroides sp. AF14-59
GTTCTCTCATTTTGGATTCTTATAGAGAGTCAACCATATCTACAAAAAGACAATCATGTCAGGTAACAGGTGGTGGACATAGAGCGAATTGTTGTAACCTATAAGTGTAGGATGGTTGTATTCAGTACTCATAAAGTAGTAAATAGTGGTAGATATGGTCTTATTATTGTAGATAATAAGAAGAAATATCCTTTTGAGCTCGATATTTAAAATTTAAACAGGCTCCAAATAATAATAGGGAAAAGATCAAAACACCGGTTCTTTTGTGCTAATAGTTTACCTACCTTTGTAACCGGAACAATGACATACCCGTCGCGGTTATAAAAGGAAAACAATTATGAGACGCAAACTGTATTTTACATCCTTACTTATTTTTCTGGCTATCAGCACGTATGCCCAATACGTCCCCGATGTATTGGGAGACGGATACCTGCGGCGTACGTTTCAAATGCCTGACGATTATGAAGGGAAAGTGGTCTGTACATTGGTAAAAAAATCCCAACTACCCGATGTGAAACAAGCAGTATTGTATATTCATGGTTATAACGATTATTTCTTCCAAAAGCAACTGGGAGACAGCGTGAATGCACATGGCTACAATTTTTATGCGATGGACTTGAGGAAATACGGACGTTCCATCCTGCCCAATCAGAATCCGTTTTTCTGCAAAAGCCTTACAGAATATTTTGCAGATATCGATACGGCACTGGCAACCATACGCTCGGAAGGGAACGACAAGATTCTCTTGATGGCCCATTCTACGGGAGGATTGATCACACCTTTATATCTGGACAGCAAGAATGGTCATCTACCTGTCGACGGACTGATACTGAATAGTCCTTTCCTCGACTGGAATTTTGGCTGGTTTATGGAGAAGATCACTATCCCGGCTGTGGCATTCGTCGGAAGACTTTTCCCGAATCTGACTGTACAGGGTTACGGCATCGCCTCTTATGCACATAGTCTGTTGAAACAATTCAAGGGGGAATGGGAATACGATACGAACTGGAAAATGATTAACGGACATCCTAAAAAGGCGGGGTGGATAAAGGCGATTCAAGAAGGACAGCAGAAAGTCCGGAAAGGATTGAAGCTGGATTGCCCGATCCTTGTGATGTCGTCCAACAAATCTTATCCGGAGACGAAAGAATGGCATAACGAATATTTGTCGTCCGATATCGTGCTCGATGTACATGATATTCAAGAGTATGCCCCTAAGCTCGGAGAGCATGTCACACGTGACACAATACCCAATGGCATTCATGACCTGATCCTTTCGGAAAAGGCATCCCGTGACTATACTTACCGAACGGTATTCGACTGGATAACAGCAAAGAACTTCTGATCATTTCCTTCGCGGAGCGGCAATGTGCTGCTTGGTCAGATTATTCATATCTTCCAGAATATAACGGTTGACATAGCTGAAGCTGAAACGGAAAAAATAATCGCGCAACGTTCCGGTATTGGCAGGAGAAGTCAGACTGTGCAGGTGGTTTAAAGCTATAAAAGTATAACCTTCACGGGGAATACGGTTGAAAAACTCGACCTTGGTACGGTCCAGAGCCACAATATCTCCATCGTTTTCCGCGAAGCCGTTCATAGCTTCTTCCCAGGTGATCTGCGTACGGTCTTCGTAAACGGCCCACCGGTACACATCCTTGCCGTTCACTTTTTCCGGCAATGTGTTCGAATGGTGGACGAGGATATAATCATTACGCATGTCACTGTCGCTATGGATCCAGATATCCAGCACCTTATACTGAGCGGAGTTATCAAACTTGATATATCCGTTCTTGCAGATCTGCGGAGAAAAGATATTCCGCTCCACATCCGTAAAGTAAATCAGATTGCTGCCGAAGAAGTCCTTTCTGGAAACAAACTCGGAGAATAGTTTAGCGATCTTCGCCTGATCGGAACAATGGACAAACTCCGGTAATTCCTTAGGAAAGTTCTTCCGGCAAATCAGGCTGAACTCTTTCAACAACTCATTCGGATCGCGTTCTTTCTGAATCTCTACAAAAGACAATATCTCGTCCACCGAACGGAAACGTTGGCTGTTATCCTGTGCCAGGCTACGTTCCACAATCTGGTCATACAGCTTCAAAGACGGGAAGACTTTGCTTATCGCGACATCGTTGCTGGTATTGCCAAAAGCATACCATTGCAAGACTTCTCCTATCGCAGTAATATCCGAGTAACCGGAGTCGCTGTTCTCAATGATGGAGACATCGGTCAACACAAACTCATTATGGTCATCCACCAGGATATTACGCGGCCTGATTGCTCCGTGGCAGATCCCCATGCTATGCAGAAAATGAACGGTATTCGTTAAGAAACGGAACAGCTTGAGAAAAGTATCCATAGAAAGAATATTCCTATATTCTTCCAATGAACATTTATATAGTTTCATGACCAGGACAGGAATCTCTTCCCCTTGTATGGTTACAATATCAAAGTCAGCATACTGCACAATGTTATCTCTCGTTTCCAGAAGAGAAATTGTCAGGTATCTGGCTTTAAGCTTATTTAACCACATCTCCTTTCCCGAATCGTCACCCCTGAACAAAAAGAATTTCAAAGCTACATCCTTTCCATTCATGCGGGCTTTGAAGACAATGCCGGTTTCTCCTCTTCCTAAAGGTCTGGAATCTAACAGGCATTCCCCCAAAGATAATGAAATTCTATACTTTTCAAGTTCAAGAAATTCAAAAAAAAGTTGCTTATCATCCATATTAAACGTTGTAAATCAAGCCGTGACAACAAAGATACAATTATATTTGTATTTTTATAATGCTTAAGCTTCTTTTTTAAATGCTTCAATAGTAGCATTATATTTATCATTACCTTTGTTGCGGACAAAAAATAAATAGAATGAAAGCCTTACATATTATATTTGCAGGAATAATTTTGCTCTGTATTTCGGTTCATGGTTATTCCCAGATCAACAAAATACAAGATTCCACTATTTATAAAGCAGAGCTATTCGGTTCTGCAGCTACAGGTTCAAATACTCCGTTCTGGATGGTAAGCAATCGGTATGGAGTTGTCCCGTTGGATGCGGGGAACGGTTTCTTAAATGCCGGTGTATTCCATAATCAGCATTTTGGAAGTAAGTTTCGCTGGGGGGCAGGCCTCGATCTTGTGGCAGCTGTACCACGCCATCGCAATGTATTCATTCAGCAGGCTTATGCGGAAATAGGATACAGGAGTTTATTGCTCAGCATCGGTAGCAAAGAACGTTACAATTCGTTGTGGGACCGTAACCTGAGTTCGGGTGATATGGTCCAATCACCTAATGCCCGTCCCATTCCTGAAATAAATTTAAGTATGCCTGAATTTACTGTGGTGCCACTAACCAAAGGCTTGCTTCAGGTTAGAGGAGATTTTGCCATAGGCAGGTCATTTGATTCCGATTATCTGGAAGACTTTGCCAATGCGAAACAGACTTATGTAAAGAATGTATTATGGCATCATAAATCACTCTTCCTCCGTATCAAAGATACAAGAAACGATTTTCCTTTGTCTTTCACCTTGGGAGCACAACACTTTGCACAATGGGGAGGGACATCTACTGATGCCAGACTTGGGAAACAGCCTCAATCTTTTAAAGATCTGATACGCGTTATTTTTGGACAAAAGGGAGGAGACGACGCTTCTCTATCCGATCAGATAAATGTATTAGGTAGTCATTACGGCTCTTTCGACTTTAAGTTAAGCTATACAATGAAAGATTGGGCTGGACATTTTTATTATCAACATTATTTCAACGACAAATCAGGAATAGAGTTTGCAAATAAAAGCGATGGCTTGTGGGGAATACAAGTAGACTTGCCTACTATTCCCTGGTTAAATAAAATTGTTGGCGAATATCTGGTAACAATGAACCAAAGTGGCCCCATGCACTTTATTACATTCGACCGTGATAAATGGCAAGGCGGACGCGGAGGTGGAAACGATGATTATTACAACAATGGAGAATATCGGACAGGTTTCTCTTATTTCAACCGCGGGATAGGTTCTCCACTGATCCCGACACCTGAGTATAATAAAGACGGAGCTTTGGGGTTTGAGAACAATCGTGTTAAAAGCTGGCATGTCGGAGCTGAAGGAAATATCAATACACTTCTCTCCTACCGTGTGTTGTTCACGGCTATGAACGGTTGGGGTACCTCCTACTTTCCATTCTTAAACAAAAAATACGGAACTTCCACTCTGATAGATATCAATTATACGCACCCTCAGTTAAAAGGATGGCTCTTTACCGGTTCTGTTGCAGCCGATACAGGAACAATGCTAGGGAAAAATGTCGGCTTCAGTCTGGGTGTAACTAAAACCGGCCTGTTAAAAGCCTGGAAGTAACATCATTTATATTTGTCCCATAAAGCGGAAGCTATAATATTCTGAGTACGATCTGCAAATAGCTGCATCCCTTTATGGGATGGATCCATATCGTTTGTCGGGATAGCGGGATGGATCACCATCTCCATCTTATGGCGATGCACATTCAGCGAACCGATCGGTAATACATCAAAAGGTCCGTTCAATGTAATCGGTATGATCGGCAAATGTTGATCGAGTGCCATCTGATAAGCCCCCTTTTTAAAACGGATCATCTTACCGGTATATGTACGTGAACCTTCCGGGAATACCACTACGGATGCACCGTTCTTCAAACAACGTTCAGCTTCCTGTACACTACGGATAGCCGCTTTAGATGTCGAGTTATCGACAAAAATAAATCCGGCAGCCCGGCAAGCAGCACCGACAAAAGGAATCTTTCCAATCCCAGCTTTCATAACCCATTTAATCGGAACTCCCAGAAAACCATAAATCAGAAAAATATCAAATGCCCCCTGATGATTCGCCACAAAGACGTACGATTGTTTACGGTCTATATTCTCCCGCCCCTTTACTTTCACCGGACAAAGTGCCAGATAACAAGTCAGCCGTGACCATATCATGCCCGGATAATAAGCGAAAATCTTTTCTCCTCCCAATAAACAACCAACAATAACGGTTAGGGCTGTAATGATAGTAAGCACCACAAAGACAGGTACAAAAAACAGCCATAAATAAACCAAGTAAAGTATTCGTAGCATATATAACTGTATTGATACTACAAATATAGGAGCTAAATTCGATGGTTTCATTATTTTTATTCTAAAATATTTTTGCAATCGGGTTATTATTACTTTATTTGCGGTAGAAAAGAAAATAATTATAAAAACATCTATAACCATGAACGAATTAGTTAAAAATCTTGGGGTAATCGTGCTCTTAATCGGTGTAATCATTCTTGCTGTACCGGCTATTACCGGAGGTGTAACTAACACTATCCTTATTGCAGGTTTAGCTATTATCATCCTTGGTTACATCAGCCACATCGTTATCAACAAGAAAGTGCAGTAACACACATGCTTAAAAATTAAAAAGGGATCGTTTCTTGATAATTGAAACGATCCCTTTTCTTTTAGAAAGATACTATAAATCAAGCCTCTCCCTGAACACCACCCATCGGTGGTATAAAATCTTCGAAGTTAGCAGTCTTATTACCACCTTTCAACTGTTCTTCATACTTAGCCAGGTTATCCTGTAAAGCAAAGAATAGTCGTTTGGCATTATCCGGAGTCAGTATGACACGACTTTTTACCTGTGCTTTCGGAGCTCCCGGAACCACACGGATAAAGTCTAATATAAACTCGGATGTTGAATGTGAGATAATTGCCAGATTGGCATAAGTACCTTGTGCCATTTCTTCAGACAGTTCTACTTGTATCTCGTTAGACGGTTTGTTATTGTTCTCCATTTTTCTTTATGTTTTAAGTTTAACTAATCGGGCACAAATATACAGATATAAGAAGTATCCATGAAATATAATGCAAATAAAAAGGGCCACCTTCACAGGCGGCCCTTTTCCAGTTGTGTTTTTAATTCTCAATTCTTTAGACCAATGTAAAAAAAATACCTTATTGTGTTTAATATTTATTATCCTGACTTTTAGGCTAAGGTTTTTTTCAGTTCAAACGCATATCTGCATCATGAACGTTACAAAGATACAAACTGTACAAAAAACCTCCAAACACAAAATAGCTATTAACTAATATTTCTTCGATAATTAACAAAATAAAACATCTACAAAAATAGACATAAATGGAATTACTCCAATATACATTTCTCTATAGACCAATATATTCTATTTAATTACCAAAGTTGTAATAACCGGACAATGATCGGACGGATAAAGGTAATTGAGTGTATCTGTTAAGACGCCATTATTCATAACCTTTATGTCGCCTTTTACGAAAATATAATCAATCCACTCACGTTTTTCCAAAGGGATTCGTCCATAATCATGGAAAGTCCATTCCGGACCATATTTCAAATCTGCTATTTCACGTGTATGAGTGATATGCCGGGGATCATTTACATCTGTCAACACCTTGATAGGGTCATCATCCGGAGTTGCATTAAAATCACCTGTAACAATAACGGGCAATCCCTTGGAGAGCTTATGAGCTTCCTCCAAAACTAACGAGGCACCTTCATGACGGGCTACTTTTCCCATATGGTCCAGATGAGTATTCAGGAAGAAAAACTTTTTACCGGATTCCTTATCCTTAAAGATCCCCCAGGTAGCAACACGTTCACAAGCGGCATCCCAGCCTTTTTTACCTACCGCATTCATATCTTCCGCCAACCAGAAATTACCGCTGTCTTCAAGCACAAAACGGTCTTTCTTATAAATGATGGGAGCGTACTCGCCTTTTGTCTTGCCATCTTCCCTACCGACACCGACAGATGTATATTCGGGCAAACGGCTCAGAAGATCATTCAACTGATGATTCAACACTTCCTGTGCACCAAAAATATCGGTATTATAGAACTTAACCAAATTGGCAGCCAAATCCTTCCGGTTACTCCACTGATTATCTCCGTCATCTTTTGTATCCATACGGATATTAAACGTCATTACCTTTAATGGCACACCTGGTTGCTTAGCCGATAAGAAACCGACAAACAATAAAACAGAGAGAATACTCAATAAAATCTTTTTCATGATACTTTATATGTTTAGTTATTATAGGCGATAGACAAAAGTAAACTATCTATGCAGATTAAGCAAATTAACAAAAACAAAAAAGGCTCCCGGAAAATACCGAAAGCCTTTTTTATATTATCTGATAAGTTTTTTACTCATCATCTTTATCCATTGTATTAAAATCAACAACATTCTTACGGTTAGCAAAGATGCGTTCAAATTCATCTTTAGCACCGACAACCAACTTGTCGAAATCTCTCTGGCCTGTACCAGCCGGAATCAAGTGACCGCAGATAACGTTTTCTTTCAAACCTTCCAGACGGTCTACCTTTCCGTTGATAGCAGCTTCGTTCAATACCTTTGTTGTTTCCTGGAATGATGCAGCCGACATAAAGCTGTTAGTCTGCAATGCAGCACGTGTAATACCCTGGAGGATCTGGTTAGCAGTAGCAGGAACGGCATCACGAACTTCAACAAGTTTCATATCACGACGTTTCAACATACTGTTTTCATCCCTCAACTTACGGGCTGTTACGATCTGACCAGCCTGCATTGTCTGAGAATCTCCCGGATCGGTAATAACTTTCTTACCCCAGATGCGATCGTTTTCATCCATTACTTCCAGCTTATCAACGATCTGCTGTTCCAGGAAGCGTGTATCTCCCGGATCAACCACTTCTACCTTACGCATCATCTGACGAACGATAACCTCAAAGTGTTTATCGTTGATCTTCACACCCTGCAAACGGTAAACGTCCTGTACTTCGTTCACGATATATTCCTGAACGGCAGTCGGCCCCTTGATAGCAAGGATATCCGAAGGAGTAGTAGCACCGTCAGACAACGGCATACCAGCACGGATATAGTCATTTTCCTGAACCAAAAGCTGTTTTGACAGAGGTACCATGTACTTCTTCACTTCACCGAGCTTAGAAGTTACAGTGATCTCGCGGTTACCACGTTTGATCTTTCCGAATCCAACTTCACCGTCGATTTCAGAAACGACAGCCGGGTTAGATGGGTTACGAGCTTCAAACAACTCAGTAACACGGGGAAGACCACCGGTGATATCACCAGCCTTACCTACTGCACGCGGAATCTTAACAAGAACTTCACCAGCCTTAACCGGATCACCGTTCTCTTTAACTACGTGAGCACCCAGAGGTAATGAGTAATTCTTCAGGTAATTGCCGTTTTCATCTACGATATGAGCAGCCGGAGCTTTTGTCTTATCTTTAGATTCAATGATGATCTTTTCCTTCAAACCTGTAGTTTCGTCACTTTCAACTTTGTAAGTAACACCTTCTACTACACTTTCGAATTCAATCTTACCGGAAACTTCCGATACGATAACAGCATTGAACGGGTCCCATTCAATAATTACGTCACCCTTACTGATCTTGTCTCCATTGTTGAAGAACAATTTAGAACCGTAAGGTATATTGTGAGTCAGCAATACGATCTTTGTATTCGGATCGACGATACGCATTTCAGCCAAACGGCTTACTACTACCTGATACTTCTTACCAGCTGTAGCGTCGTCAGCTTCAACAGCACGAAGTTCGTCAATTTCCAGAATACCGTCATATTTAGATGTAATGCTGTTTTCTGTAGCAATGTTAGAAGCGATACCACCGACGTGGAATGTACGCAGTGTCAACTGTGTACCCGGCTCACCGATAGACTGTGCAGCGATAACTCCGACAACTTCACCTTTCTGAACCATGCGGCCTGTTGCCAGGTTACGACCGTAACACTTAGCACAAACCCCTTTCTTGGATTCACAGGTAAGTACCGAACGGATTTCCACACTTTCAATAGGAGAATCCTGAATCATCTTAGCAGCATCTTCACGAATTTCTTCACCGGCAGCTACAATCAGTTCACCAGTCAACGGATGCTGGATATCATGTACTGATACACGGCCCAGAATACGTTCATACAGAGAAGCGATCACTTCTTCGTTATTCTTCAGTTCTGTACAAATCAGACCACGCAATGTACCACAGTCTTCTTCATTAATGATCACATCATGCGATACGTCTACCAGACGACGAGTCAGGTAACCAGCATCGGCAGTCTTCAAAGCGGTATCGGCCAAACCTTTACGAGCACCGTGAGTAGAGATAAAGTACTCCAACACAGACAAACCTTCTTTAAAGTTTGAAAGGATAGGATTTTCAATAATCTGACCACCTTCAGCACCACTCTTCTGAGGTTTTGCCATCAAACCACGCATACCAGACAGCTGACGGATCTGTTCTTTAGAACCACGAGCTCCGGAGTCCATCATCATGTATACAGAGTTAAATCCGTCGTTATCAGCAGTCAACTGCTTCATCAGGATATTAGATAACTTACTGTTGACATGTGTCCAGGTATCGATAATCTGGTTGTAACGTTCGTTGAAGGTAATGAAACCCATGCTATAGTTAGCCAGGATCTGTTCTACTTCATCGTAACCTTCCTTAACCAGTTCATCTTTTTCAGGCGGGATAAGTACGTCGGCCAGGTTGAACGACAAACCTCCCTTAAATGCCATGTAGTATCCTAAATTCTTGATATCATCCAGGAATTGAGCAGTACGGGCAACACCGCAAGTCTTAATTACCTTACCAATGATATCACGAAGAGATTTCTTACCAAGCACTTCGTTGATATAACCAACTTCGGCAGGAACGAATTCGTTTACCATCAAACGACCTACTGACGTTTCAGTTAATACCTTAACGATCTCACCATTTTCATTAACATCTTCTACATACACTTTGATCGGAGCGTGGATATCCACTTTCTTTTCATTGTATGCAATTGTTGCCTCTTCCGGTCCGTAGAATACCAGACCTTCACCTTGTGTTCCAGGGCGCAGTTTTGTAATATAATACAAACCAAGCACCATATCCTGAGAAGGAACGGTAATAGGTGCACCGTTAGCCGGATTCAAAATGTTGTGAGAAGCAAGCATCAACATCTGTGCTTCCAATACAGCCTCATTTCCTAAAGGCAAGTGAACAGCCATCTGGTCACCGTCGAAGTCGGCGTTGAATGCCGTACAAGCCAACGGGTGCAACTGTATAGCCTTACCTTCGATCAGTTTAGGCTGGAATGCCTGGATACCCAAACGGTGCAGTGTCGGTGCACGGTTCAGCAACACAGGATGACCTTTCATTACATATTCCAGGATATCCCAAACAACCGGTTCTTTACGGTCAACGATCTTCTTAGCAGACTTAACCGTTTTTACGATACCGCGTTCGATCAATTTACGGATAACGAAAGGTTTATAAAGTTCGGCAGCCATATTCTTTGGCAGACCGCACTCATGCATCTTTAATTCAGGACCAACAACGATAACCGAACGGGCAGAGTAGTCAACACGTTTACCCAGCAAGTTCTGACGGAAACGACCTTGTTTACCTTTCAAACTGTCGGATAATGACTTCAGCGGACGGTTAGCGTCTGTCTTAACAGCACTCGATTTACGAGAGTTGTCGAACAGAGAGTCCACAGCTTCCTGAAGCATACGTTTTTCATTACGTAAAATTACTTCCGGAGCCTTAATATCAATCAATCGTTTCAGACGGTTATTACGGATAATAACACGACGATACAAATCATTTAAGTCGGATGTTGCGAAACGTCCACCATCCAGCGGAACCAACGGACGCAGTTCGGGAGGAATAACAGGAACAACCTTTACGATCATCCATTCCGGTTTATTACGACCTCTGGATGCACGGAAAGATTCTACAACCTGCAAACGTTTCAAAGCTTCGTTCTTACGTTGCTGTGAACCGTCTGTACTTGCACGATGACGCAGTTCATAAGAAAGAGAATCCAGATCCAAACGAGCCAGCAAATCATAAACGGCCTCAGCACCGATCTTTGCAATGAACTTATTAGGATCAGTATCTTCCAGCATCTGGTTTTCCTTTGGCAGGTTATCCAGAATCTGCAGATATTCTTCTTCCGAAAGCAGGTCTAATTCAGCAACTGTGTCTACACAACCCGGCTGAATAACCACATAACGTTCATAATAAATGATAGAATCCAGTTTCTTGGTAGGCAAGCCTAACAGATACCCGATTTTGTTGGGTAGAGAACGGAAATACCAGATATGAGCGACAGGAACAACCAAATGGATATGTCCCATACGTTCGCGACGCACTTTCTTCTCTGTAACTTCTACCCCGCAACGATCGCAGACAATACCTTTATAACGGATACGTTTGTATTTTCCGCAATGGCACTCGTAATCCTTGATCGGACCGAAGATACGCTCACAGAAAAGACCGTCACGTTCAGGTTTGTACGTACGATAGTTAATCGTTTCCGGTTTCAGCACTTCGCCGCTAGAGTTTTCAAGAATCTCTTCAGGAGAAGCAAGACCGATGGTTATTTTTGAAAAGTTACTCTTTATCTTGTTTTCTTTTCTAAAAGCCATATTGTTTATTTATAAAGAGTTATCAATAGATAAAGTAGATGAGCCGAAACCCATCTACTTATATTGTTGTTGAATTAATCCAGAGTAAAGCTTAAACCTAAACCTCTCAGCTCATGGAGCAATACATTCAGAGATTCCGGAATACCCGGTTGTGGCATCGGATCACCTTTTACAATTGCTTCGTAAGCTTTAGAACGTCCTACAACGTCATCAGACTTAATTGTAAGAATTTCCTGAAGAACATGTGCTGCACCGAAAGCTTCCAGTGCCCAAACTTCCATTTCTCCGAAACGCTGACCACCAAACTGTGCTTTACCACCCAGAGGCTGTTGAGTAATCAAAGAGTACGGACCGATTGAACGAGCGTGCATCTTATCATCAACCATGTGTCCCAGTTTCAGGAAGTAAGTAACACCAACTGTTGCCGGCTGGTCGAAACGTTCACCTGTACCACCATCATACAGATAAGATTTACCGTACCGTGGAATACCTGCCTTGTCAGTCATTTCGTTCAGGTCATCCAAAGATGCACCATCGAAAATCGGAGTTGCAAACTTAACCCCCATTGTTCTACCAGCCCAACCTAATACAGCTTCAAATATCTGTCCAAGGTTCATACGAGAAGGCACACCCAGCGGGTTCAAGCAGATATCAACCGGAGTTCCGTCTTCCAGGAACGGCATATCTTCCTGACGAACGATCTTGGAAACAATACCTTTGTTACCATGACGACCGGCCATCTTATCACCTACCTGGATCTTACGTTTCTTAGCAATGTAAACCTTCGCCATCTGAACGATACCTGTCGGCAGTTCATCACCGATAGTAAGATCGAATTTCTTACGTCTCAGTTCGGCATCCAGTTCTTTATATTTCTTCAGATAGTTCAGGATCACCTGCTTGATAAGTTCGTTCTTATCAGCATCGGCAGTCCATTTACTAACCTGAACAGCATTGTAATCCAAGTCTTCCAAAGCCTTGCGAGTAAACTTAGCCCCCTTTGCAATCACTTCAGTATTCATATAGTCCTTAACACCCTGAGAAACTTTACCAGTGGTAAGAGTCAATAATTTCTCTACCAGCAGGTTTTTCAGGTCGGCCATCTTCATTTCGTATTCTTCATCCAACTTCGGAAGAATAGCCTTATCTGTCAATCTGGACTTACGTTTCTTAACCGCTTTAGAGAATAAAGCCGTATCGATAACAACACCGCGAAGAGACGGAGTTGCTTTCAAAGAAGCATCCTTCACGTCACCAGCTTTATCACCGAAGATTGCACGAAGCAATTTTTCTTCAGGAGAAGGATCAGATTCACCCTTCGGAGTAATCTTACCGATCAGGATATCACCCGGTTCGATACGAGCACCTACACGGACAATACCTCTTTCATCCAAATCCTTAGTTGCTTCTTCACTTACGTTAGGAATATCAGACGTTAATTCTTCCATACCACGTTTTGTTTCGCGAACTTCAAGGATATATTCATCCACGTGGACAGAGGTAAAGAAGTCTTCACGAACCATACGTTCGTTCAGTACGATAGCATCCTCATAATTGTAACCCTTCCATGGCATATAAGCCACTTTCACATTACGTCCTAAAGCAAGTTCTCCATTCTGTGTAGAATAACCTTCAGTAAGGATATCTCCCGCTTTTACACGCTGACCCCGATGGCAGATCGGACGAAGGTCAACAGTAGTACTCTGGTTAGTCTTACGCCACTTCGGAATTACATATGTCTTAACCGCATCTTCGAAGCTTACGAAATCTTCATCTTCTGTACGGTCATATTTAATCTTGATACAAGTTGCATCTACAAATACAACTTCACCGTCACGTTCAGCCATGATCTGTGTA
The DNA here is from genome assembly GCF_003479515.1 of Parabacteroides sp. AF14-59. Classification (NCBI taxonomy): domain Bacteria; kingdom Pseudomonadati; phylum Bacteroidota; class Bacteroidia; order Bacteroidales; family Tannerellaceae; genus Parabacteroides; species Parabacteroides sp. AF14-59. Next base: position 13,341 of record NZ_QUHH01000028.1, read on the forward strand.
CGTGAATCGCGGGCAACCTGTGCCTCGATACCAGTACCTACGATCGGAGCATCCGTACGCAACAAAGGAACTGCCTGGCGCATCATGTTAGATCCCATCAACGCACGGTTCGCATCATCATGTTCCAGGAACGGAATCAGAGATGCAGCAATTGAAGCGATCTGCTGAGGAGCCACGTCCATCAGGTCGATTTCAGAAGGCGGCACAACAGGGAAGTCTGCTTCGAAACGAGCCTTTACTCTTTCAAGAATAAATTTACCATTTTCATCCAGCGGAGCATTACCCTGTGCAATAGTCATTTCCTCTTCTTCCTCTGCCGTATAATACTGCAGACTCTCGTCAGAGAAGTCAACCTGACCATTCACAACCTTACGGTACGGAGTCGAAATGAATCCCAGATCATTGATCTTTGCATATACACACAAAGAAGAGATCAAACCGATATTTGGTCCTTCAGGAGTTTCAATCGGACAAAGACGGCCATAGTGTGTATAGTGAACGTCACGAACCTCGAATCCGGCACGTTCTCTTGACAAACCACCCGGTCCAAGGGCAGACAGACGACGTTTGTGAGTAATTTCAGCCAACGGGTTTGTCTGGTCCATAAACTGTGACAAGGCATTTGTCCCGAAGAAAGAGTTAACGACAGAAGAAATAGTCTTCGCATTAATCAAATCAATCGGAGTAAATACTTCATTGTCACGAACGTTCATACGTTCGCGTACTGTACGCGACATACGAGCCAAACCGATACCGAATTGGTTGTATAATTGTTCACCTACGGTACGTACACGACGGTTACTCAAGTGGTCGATATCATCCACAATCGCTTTCGAGTTGATCAACTCAATCAGATATTTGATGATCTCGATTATATCTTCTTTAGTCAAAACCTTGACATCATCACTGGTGGTAAGGTTCAACTTTTTATTGATTCTGTAACGGCCTACTTCACCTAAATCATAACGTTTTTCAGAGAAGAACAGGTTCTGTATAACTTCACGGGCACTTGCTTCATCTGCAGGTTCTGCATTACGCAACTGACGGTAAATATACAATACAGCCTCTTTTTCGGAGTTACTCGGGTCTTTCTGAAGCGTATTATAGATGATTGCATAATCTGAAAGATTCTGGTCTTCACGATGTAATAAAACATTCTGTGTTCCAGATTCCAGAATAGCTTCAATACTGTCGCTATCCAAAACCGATTCACGGTCGATGATAACGTCATTACGTTCAATAGAAACAACTTCGCCAGTATCTTCATCCACGAAATCTTCTACCCAGGTTTTCAATACACGGGCAGCCAGCTTACGACCGATCAGTTTCTTCAGATTAGCTTTCGAAACTTTTACTTCTTCAGCCAGGTTAAAGATTTCAAGAATATCTTTATCGCTTTCAAAACCAATAGCTCTTAAAAGGGTAGTTACAGGTAATTTCTTTTTACGGTCGATATAAGCATACATCACATTATTAATGTCTGTTGCAAATTCGATCCACGAACCTTTAAACGGAATGATACGTGCTGAATACAATTTCGTTCCGTTAGCATGTGTACTCTGACCAAAGAATACACCCGGAGAACGGTGTAACTGCGAAACAACAACACGTTCAGCACCATTTATCACAAAAGTGCCTCTCTCCGTCATATAGGGGATAGGGCCTAAATATACATCCTGGATTACAGTATCAAAATCTTCATGATCCGGGTCTGTACAATATAGTTTTAACTTTGCTTTTAAAGGCACACTATAGGTTAATCCACGCGCTATACATTCATCAATGCAATAACGGGGCGGATCTATATAGTAATCTAAGAACTCCAACACAAAGTTGTTTCTGGTATCTGCAATGGGGAAATTCTCTGCAAATACCTTATACAACCCCTCCTTCTTTCTCTTTTCTGGAGGTGTGTCAAGTTGAAGAAAGTCTTGGAATGACTTCAATTGAACTTCGAGAAAGTCCGGATACGGAAACTGATTCTTAATCGAAGCAAAATTAACTCTTTGGTTTTCAGCTGTTGAAGACATCTAGTAAGGAATTTATTGAACTTATTGAAATTATAGACACAAAAAGGTTAAGAATCTCCTTTAAGGGAGACTCTTAACCAAATCACCTGGAAACCAGGTTATAAATACTATTTAAGCTCAACTTCGGCTCCAGCTTCTTCCAGCTGTTTCTTTAATCCTTCAGCATCAGCTTTAGCGATTCCTTCTTTGATTGCGCTAGGAGCACCATCAACTAAATCTTTAGCTTCTTTCAAACCAAGACCTGTCAATTCTTTTACTGCCTTAACAACAGCCAATTTGTTAGCACCCGGTGCTTTCAATATAACATCGAAAGATGTTTTTTCCTCTTCTGCAGCAGCAGCGCCACCAGCAGCAGGACCAGCAACAGCAACAGCTGCAGCTGCAGGTTCGATACCATATTCTTCTTTAAGGATTGTAGCCAGTTCGCTAACTTCTTTTACGGTCAGGTTTACTAATTGTTCTGCAAAAGCTTTCAAATCTGCCATTTTTGTATGATTTAAATGATTGTTTACTGTAAAATATTAAATAATTATCTTTCTTCCAAAGTCTTCAACAGACCATGGATAGTTTGTCCTGATGACTGAAGAGCAGAGATAACGTTCTTCGCCGGAGATTGCAACAATGCAATAACATCGCCGATAAGTTCGTTTTTGCTCTTGATATTTACAAGGGCTTCCAGGTTTTCAGCACCGACATAGAAACTTTCCTGTACATAGGCAGCTTTCAATTCCGGTTTAGCGATTTCGCCTTTCTTTGCACCTTTTGTAAATTCTTTGATCAGACGAGCAGGAGCATTTGCTGTTTGTGAAAACATAACAGCTGTATTGCCTTTCAAAGCAATCTGTAGCGGTGAGAAATCACCTTCCACATTTTCTAATGCTTTTTTAAGCAAGTTGTTCTTAACAACAACCAACTTAATTTCCTGCTTGAAACATTCTCTTCTCAATTTGCTTGTTTTCTCAGCATTCAATGCTTCGATATCAGTCAAATAGAAATTAGGATATTCCTTTACAGTTTCTGTAAGCTGGCTTATAACTATGCCTTTATCTTCCTTTTTCATTGTGCAATAATTTTAATTAGTTTTCTTCAACTGATTTCGGGTCAATTTTAATACCCGCGCTCATTGTACTTGAAAGATAAATGCTCTTTATATATGTACCTTTAGCTGCAGACGGTTTCAACTTCAAAAGAGTTGAAATAAATTCCTTCGCGTTATCACGAATCTGATCGGCATTGAAAGATACCTTTCCGATTGATGTATGAACGATACCGGATTTGTCTACTTTAAAGTCGATCTTACCTTGCTTAACTTCCTTCACTGCATTGCCGATCTCATTGGTAACCGTACCGCTCTTAGGGTTAGGCATCAAACCACGAGGGCCTAATACGCGACCTAAAGCACCGATCTTACCCATGATTGAAGGCATAGTGATGATAACGTCAATATCAGTCCAACCACCTTTAATCTTATCGATATACTCATCCAAGCCAACATAGTCAGCTCCAGCAGCAGTTGCTTCAGCTTCCTTGTCCGGCGTACATAATGCGAGAACCCGAACCTGCTTACCAGTTCCGTGAGGCAGTGAAACGACACCTCTCACCATTTGGTTAGCTTTACGGGGATCAACTCCTAAACGAACATCTACATCTACAGATGCATCAAACTTAGAAGTAGTAATTTCTTTTACTAATGCTGATGCTTCCTTTAATGTGTATGCTTTCCCAGCTTCAATCTTGCCTAAAGCTAACTTTTGATTTTTTGTCAGTTTACTCATTTCAATTGAAGTTTATTAATTATTACCCGGGAATGTCCCTTTAACAGTGATACCCATACTTCTAGCTGTTCCGGCAACCATTCGCATGGCAGCTTCAACAGTAAAACAGTTCAAGTCGACTAATTTGTCTTCTGCAATAGTTTTTACCTGATCCCAAGAGATTTCAGCAATCTTCTTACGGTTCGGCTCAGCAGAACCACTCTTCTGTTTGGATGCTTCCAGCAACTGGATAGCAACAGGAGGGGTTTTAACGACAAAGTCGAAAGACTTATCGACATAGTAAGTAATTACCACAGGTAATATCTTACCAGCCTTGTCTTGGGTTCTGGCATTAAATTGCTTGCAAAACTCCATAATATTAATACCCTTAGAACCTAAAGCAGGTCCTACTGGGGGAGAAGGGTTTGCTGCTCCTCCTTTAATCTGCAATTTGATTTGTCCAGCAACTTCTTTAGCCATTTTTCTAAAATTTAGATATATAACATCAATAACAGAAAGAAAACACTTTTCGTAACAAAAGCATTACTCCTTCTCAACTTGCATATAACCCAACTCAAGCGGTGTTTTACGTCCGAAGACTTTTACCATCACTTTAAGTTTCTTTTTCTCAGCGTTGACTTCTTCGATTACACCAGTAAAACCGCTGAACGGTCCAAAGGTGATCTTAACACTTTCACCAACATAAAACTGGATATCCAGTTCTTCCTGTTGATCCTGCAATTCGTCAACCGTACCTAAAATACGACTCACTTCAGAAGGACGCAACGGAACCGGGTTATCAGACCCGCCCAGAAAACCGATCACATTGGGAATGTTTCTTAATCGATGAGCGACTTCTCCGACTAATGCTGCTTCTACCAATACATAACCCGGCAAGTAAGCTCTTTCTTTCATCACCTTCTTACCATTACGCACTGTAAAAGTTTTCTCCGTAGGAATCAGAACCTGGTTGACATATTCACCCAGATCCGTATTCTTCAACTCAGCCTCGAGATATTCTCTGACCTTATTCTCCTTACCACTAATGGCACGCAGAACATAAAATTTCTTTTGGATATCAGACATATCTAAAACTGATTAAAAGATTTTCTCGTAGAAGAAACGCATTACGCTTTCGAAGCCTAAGTCTACAACAAAGATTACTGCTGCAATTATAAGGGAAGCAAACATAACAACCACAGCACTATTGGAAAGCTCTGTTCTAGTGGGCCAAGAAACTTTATAAACAAGTTCGTTATAAGATTCCTTAATATAAGTAATTATCTTTTTCATCGAATCTATAGATTTTTAGCACGGAAGGAGAGGCTCGAACTCCCGACACCTGGTTTTGGAGACCAGTGCTCTACCGACTGAGCTACTTCCGTAAAATAGCCAGTCTCTATTAAAGACTGGCTACACATATTGTAGTAATATTAGTCAATCAATTCTGTAATCTGACCAGCACCTACTGTACGTCCACCTTCGCGGATAGCGAAACGAAGACCTACGTTACAAGCTACCGGGTAGATCAGTTCAACGTCGATTGTTACGTTATCACCAGGCATAACCATTTCAGTTCCTTCCGGAAGAGTAATTTCACCTGTTACGTCCAATGTACGGATATAGAACTGAGGACGGTATTTGTTGTGGAACGGAGTGTGACGACCACCTTCTTCTTTCTTCAGGATATAAACCTCAGCCTTGAAGTGAGAGTGTTCTTTAACCTTACCCGGATGGCAGATTACCATACCACGTTTGATTTCGTTCTTGTCGATACCACGCAGCAACAGACCTACGTTGTCACCAGCTTCACCCTGATCCAACAGTTTACGGAACATTTCCACACCTGTTACAACAGATTTCTTACCGTCAGCACCCAGACCGATGATCTGAACTTCTTCACCAACTTTTACGATACCTGTTTCGATACGACCAGTAGCAACAGTACCACGACCAGTAATAGAGAACACGTCTTCAACCGGCATCAAGAAAGGTTTGTCAACTTCACGCGGAGGCAGCGGAATCCAAGTATCGCAAGCTTCCATCAGTTCCATTACTTTATCTTCCCATTTCGGATCACCGTTCAATGCACCCAGTGCAGAACCACGGATGATCGGAGTGTTGTCACCGTCGAACTGATAGAATGAAAGAAGTTCTCTCATTTCCATTTCAACCAATTCCAACATTTCTTCGTCGTCAACCATGTCGCATTTGTTCATGAATACAACCAGCTTCGGTACGTTTACCTGACGAGCCAACAGGATGTGTTCGCGAGTCTGAGGCATAGGACCATCAGTTGCAGCAACTACGATGATAGCACCGTCCATCTGAGCAGCACCAGTAACCATGTTCTTTACGTAGTCGGCGTGACCCGGACAGTCTACGTGAGCATAGTGACGGTTTGCAGTCGAATACTCTACGTGAGAAGTGTTAATAGTAATACCTCTTTCTTTTTCTTCAGGAGCGTTGTCGATAGAATCGAATGAACGCAGTTCTGAAAGACCTTTCTTTGCCAATACTGTTGTGATAGCAGCTGTCAAAGTTGTTTTACCGTGGTCAACGTGACCAATCGTACCAATGTTCACATGTGGTTTCGATCTGTCAAATTTCTCTTTTGCCATAACTTAATTGTTCTTTATTTGATTAATGATCATGTTCTAAATATCATCTGAGCCGGTGCCGAGACTTGAACTCGGGACCTCTTCCTTACCAAGGAAGTGCTCTACCGCTGAGCTACACAGGCGAAATAAAAAGAGCGGAAGACGGGGCTCAAACCCGCGACCCTCAGCTTGGAAGGCTAATGCTCTATCAACTGAGCTACTTCCGCAATTTTAATTCTTTCAC
>NZ_QUHH01000028.1:19978-99955 GCF_003479515.1 Parabacteroides sp. AF14-59
GCTACTTCCGCAATTTTAATTCTTTCACGAACCAATCTGCTTTTTAGATTGTTCCTTAGTTGTGGGCAGTGATGGATTCGAACCACCGAAGTCGAAAGACAGCTGAGTTACAGTCAGCCCCATTTGGCCACTCTGGTAACTGCCCCTATTTTTAATTGAAAATCATCTGTGATTCTAATTTTCAATTTTCCATTCCTTTGAGCCTCTTGTCGGATTCGAACCAACGACCCCGAGATTACAAATCACGTGCTCTGGCCAACTGAGCTAAAGAGGCGAACCTTCTTCTAAAAGAAGCCGTTTCGTCGTGTAGGCGAAACGGCTGCAAATTTAGATATTATTTCTTACATACCAAATTTATCTACCGTTTTTTTTATTTGGCTCTGATTTTTTCCTTGAATTTAACTAATTGCTTTTCCAAAGCTTCAACACATTCGTCAATAGACGCTTCAAAAGTGTCGTTTATCTTCTCCGCAAAGCAATCGCCATTCTTTATTTTTAGATGCACAGCTGCTTCTTTATTCTTAGCTGATTCAGGTTTCACAACCTTCAACGTTACTTCTGCTAATATTATGCCGTCGAAGTATTGCTCCAACTTACCAACTTTTTTCTGAATAAACGCTTCTAACTGAGCTGTTGCGTCAAAATGGATTGCTTGAATTCTAATGTCCATAATTAACCTCCTTCTTTTTTAGCTCTTGGATGAGCATGATACACTTTTTTTAATTCCTCAAAGGTTGTATGTGTGTAAACGCTGGTTGAAGCCAAACTACTGTGTCCTAACAGTTCTTTCACAGCATTCAGCTCTGCTCCATTATTCAACATACTTGTTGCAAACGAATGTCTCAATACATGAGGGCTACGTTTCGCCAATGTTGGGATCTCCGACAATTTCTTCTTTACTATATTATAGACGATACCTGCCGATAGTTGCTCCCCGTTTTTTCTTACAAAAAACCATCCGCTCTCCGAACCAACTTCACGATTTCGAACTTCAGTGTATGCCTGTATTAAGTTTTTTAATCCTTCTGCAAATGGAATCAGTCGCTGCTTGTTACGTTTACCTGTTACACGCACTTGCATCGTATCACAATCAACATCAGAATCACAAATTCCGGTTAATTCCGAACGACGAATACCTGTATCATATAGCATTTCAAGTATCAGACGATCCCTTACACCCTCAAAATCCTCATCAAACCCATCACCATCCAACAACAATTCCATTTCTTTATCTCTGACGAAATAAGGCAACGGCTTCTTTGTCTTCGGTCCGGTTATTAACCTTAATGGATTAACAGAGATGCTTCCCTGCTTCATAAGGAATTTAAAAAAAGACTTCAAAGAACTTAATTTCCGATTGACCGACACAGGAGACATCTTATCGTCCATTAAAGAAACGATCCAACATCTAACTAAATCCGCATCGACTTCATCCGGAGCAAATCTGTTATCCTTATTCACTTTTACATACTCTTCGAACTGACGCAAATCTTTCGAATAAGCCTCTATCGTATAATTGGAATAGTTCCTCTCATACCGAAGATAATCTAAAAATGAATCTATCAACATATCTGCGTTGCATCAACTTTTATGCAACGAAAATAGGAATAAGAATTCAATAAAACAAGCCTGGCAGGATATTTTATTCTTCTACCTGCTGCAATTGTTGAACGTAAACTGCACGCATAGTTTGTTTTCTCTTTTCAACAGAAGGCTTTATGAAAGCCTGACGACTTCTCAGTTCTTTTACTACTCCTGTTTTTTCGAACTTTCTTTTAAATTTCTTAAGCGCTTTCTCGATGTTTTCGCCTTCTTTCAATGGAACTACGATCATAATTTAATTATTTATTGTTTTTAATTATATCCTCAAAATGGGCAGCAAAATTACTGATTCTTTCGTTATTAGCAAAACTTTCGGGCAATAATTCGTATTTTTTCTTTTTCGATGAATGCTTTAACATACAGAAGCTCTGCCAGCTACAGCTTTAGACTCTCTTCAAACGGAGGATAAGCAATTCCTTTTTCCGTAATAATAGCTGTAATTAACTCATGAGGGGTCACATCAAAGGCCGGATTATATATATGTATACCATCCGGCGCCATCCGGTGTGTATACCACATTCCGGATACTTCATCCGGATCACGTTCCTCTATAACGATCGATTTGCCATCCGGACATTGTTTATCAATTGTAGATATAGGCCCCAGCACATAAAACGGAATACCATAATGACGAGCAAGAACTGCCACACCCGATGTTCCAATCTTATTCGCAACATCGCCATTAGCTGCGATCCGGTCGCAACCGACAAGAACAGCTTGTACCCACCCTTTCTGCATAACAGACGAAGCCATATTATCACAGATAAGCGTAACATCTACTCCAGCCCGATGCAATTCATAAGCAGTGAGCCGTGCTCCCTGCAGCAACGGACGGGTTTCATCAGCAAAAACCTTGAAGCCATAGCCTCTCTCCTCTCCCAGATAAATGGGTGCCAGTGCCGTCCCATATTCGGAAACAGCCAGATGTCCGGCATTACAATGGGTCAGAATCCCCATTCCCGGACGCAACAGCGACAAGCCATATGCGCCGATACGCCGACATGCAGCAGCATCTTCCTCACGAATGGCCATCGCCTCCCCATGTAGTAACTCTACTAGGTCAGGCACCGTTGCCGAAACATTATTCAGCACAACTTTCTCCATCCGCTCCAGAGCGGCGACCAGATTGACAGCCGTAGGACGAGCACCTGCCAGATAATTCTTAATACGGTGAAACTCCGTATAAAACTCATCAAACGATCCGGCCTGAATCAGTCTGCTGCACACATATATCCCATAAGCAGCAGCTACTCCTATAGCAGGCGCACCACGTACTTTCAACTTGTAAATCGCATCCCATATTTCCTCTGCCGAAGACAACTCCAAATAACACTCTTCAGCAGGCAACCGGGTTTGGTCCAGAATCACGACAGCATTCAGGTCATCACTGAGACGGACAGTTTTCAAATCAGTTATATTTTTCATCTATATATTTATGGTTAGTATACATCGGGAGTTAACGTCGATTCAATGACAATACCTGCAGCTCCGATAGCAACAGCACCGACAATCAATCCGGCATCGGCCCCCTTCACGTTATGTACATAGAAAAAGTCTCCGGCCTGTTTTTTCCCTGCATCGAAAGAAGCCGGCGATACATTTCCGGTCTTTATCAATTGGGAAACATAAAAACTACTTTCAAAAGTAGAGTATTTTCTTTTCCCATTATCCTGATCTGCCGTATAAAGACTTAAATAACTTCTGAAAGCCAAAGGAGTATCTTCCTCTGTAAATTTTTTCACTCTTACAGTTACCACACTGGAATTAGATTTAGCAAATTTCTGCCTGGTATACTGATCTTTCGGAATCTGGTCGAATGGGAAATTCGACAATCTCAAAGGTGTAGATTCCACTTTCGACTTCGGAGGAATAAAACTTACCCCTTTAGGCAATGCGATCTCCCCGGCAAACGAACCTGCGGAATAACCATCTGTTATGCTGTAATTTCTGTTCCACCTATATGCATCTCCGGAATAACTGGATTCAGTCTGCCCCTGAATAGGTGCTTTTTCCTGATAATAGCTGGTAGCCACATCGTCGATTATCAAGGCAGAACGTTGCCAGTCCACAAACAGTGGCTCATCCATCTTGTTGTACACAGTTATAGATATAGGTGCATCTTCACCGTAAAAACAATAAGAAATAAACACACTGTCATTTTCTATGACAAAATCTCTGTTACCATTCTTCTCACCTATCGTATCATTCGATTCCAAAACAGAATAATAGTACGAAGAACAGGAGCTCAAACTAAACAGAGCCACTACACTCAAAACAAACAATATCCTTTTCATGATCATTCGATTAAGTAAAGTCCAACAAATATATTATTTTTATTTAAAATTACCTATCCTTCTGCCATAGAAACGAATGCGACCTGCACTTTTCTTTATTGGCTTGCCCTGCTACCCGTCAGTAACATTCTTTATATTTAAGACATTCAATGCACAAAAACCCCTATTACACATTATCTAAATATACTTATCGCAAAACAAATAATACACCCCAAACAGCGGTTTCACTTCCAATACTTCCCCCAACTTCTTTGTTTGCAAATTAAATATTCAGTAAATGTCACAACTTATAGCTCAGAATATACAGGTATTTCCCAAGTGAAGAAAAGGGTTTCTCCGATATTTTATTAACTTTGCCAATAGTAATGTTGACTAAAACAATAATGCGATGAAAACAAACATTCCGGAACGTATTGCCGCGCTTAGAGAGGCAATGAAAGAAAAAAATATAGATGCTTACATCATCCCCAGTTCAGATCCGCATCTGAGCGAATATCCTGCCGACCGCTGGAAATCGCGTGAATGGATATCAGGTTTTGACGGTTCTGCCGGCACAGTGGTCATAACGGCCGATAAAGCCGGGTTATGGACTGATTCCCGCTATTTTTTACAAGCAGGTATTCAACTGGAAGGCTCCGGTATCGAACTATATAAGATGGCCCTACCGGAAACTCCGACAATCCCGGAATTTCTGCTGCATGAAATGCAGAACGGGCAAACGGTCGGACTGGACGGACAAACCTACAGTGTTGCCGATGCCGCCCAACTGGAAAGAACGCTAAACCGGAAAGGGATCAAACTGGAAGCATCTTACGACCTGATCGACCTTGTATGGAAAGACCGACCGGCTATCCCCGGCAATCCGTTATTCGAAATGCCGGTAGAACTGAGTGGAAAATCGGTTCGTGAAAAGCTGGATGCGATCAACAACCTATTACGTAAACAAGGTGCCGACAGCCTTATCATCGCCGCCCTCGATGAAGTTGCCTGGACATTCAATATACGCGGGACAGATGTTACGTACAATCCTGTCGTAATCAGTTACGCATTTGTATCCGAAGACGAAAGTGTACTTTTCATCAATCCCGGAAAGATCACGGCAGAAGCAGCCGAACATCTAAAAAAAGAAGGAGTGGTCCTCGCCGACTATACAATGATACAAAAATATCTTTCCCGGCTTCCGGAAAAGAGTTCCGTATTTATCGACCCGGCAAAAACAAACCTGTCGCTTTACAATGCACTGCCCAAAGGATGTACCATCGTTGAAGACATCACACCGGCAAACCACCTGAAAAGTATCAAGAACGAAACTGAAATAAAAGGATTCCGCAATGCCGTAGTAAAAGACGGTATTGCATTGACCCGTTTCTACATTTGGCTGGAAAAGAAATTAGCTGCAGGAGAAAAAGTAACCGAACTCAGCGCATCTGACAAACTAACGGCTTTACGGGCCGAACAACCGCAGTATATCATGGACAGTTTTGAAACGATCTGCGGATATGCTGCCCACGGAGCAATTGTCCATTATGCAGCCACACCAGAAACCGACGCGGAAATAAAAGCGGACAATATGCTTCTGATGGACTCCGGCGCCCAATATCTGGACGGGACTACCGATATCACCCGTACAATCGCCCTGGGAGAACCGACGGAGCAAATGAAAAAAGATTTTACCCGTGTATTAAAAGGAACGATCGGAATTGCCAAATGCAAATTCCCTGCAGGAGCGAAAGGCGTACAACTGGATATTCTCGCCCGGAAAGCATTATGGGATGCAGGCATTAACTACCTGCACGGAACAGGTCACGGGATCGGTCATTGTCTGAACGTACATGAAGGTCCTCAGAGTATCCGTATGGAGGCTAATCCCATACCGCTAAAACCGGGTATGGTGATCAGTGATGAACCGGCCATGTACCGGACCGGAGAATACGGTATCCGGACAGAGAATATGGTGCTTGTCCGTGAAGACAGCGAAACGGAATACGGTAAATTCTACGGATTCGACACTCTCACTTTGTGCTATATAGACACAAAACTGATCATTGTCCCGATGTTGTCAGTCAGAGAACGTGCCTGGATAAACAAATATCACCAGATGGTGTACGACCTGTTAAGCCCACATCTGAATGAAGATGAAAAAGCGTGGTTAAAAGAGAAAACAACAGAAATTTAATCAATTGTCAACTATAAAATTATGGCATTAATAAAATCAGTAAGAGGCTTTACCCCGAAAATCGGTAAAGACACATTTTTAGCAGACAACGCCGCTATTATCGGCGATGTCGAAATAGGAGACGGTTGCAGCATCTGGTTCGGAACCGTTCTCCGGGGTGACGTAAACTCAATCCGCATAGGAAACGGAGTCAACATACAGGACGGCTCCGTACTACATACGTTATATGAGAAATCGACCATAGAGATCGGCGATGATGTCTCGGTCGGGCATAATGTGACGATACATGGAGCCAAAATATGCAACGGAGCCCTGATCGGAATGGGATCGGTTGTACTCGACCATGCAGTGATCGGTGAAGGGGCTATCGTAGCTGCCGGCTCGGTTGTTCTGAGTAAGACCATAGTCGAACCGGGTAGTATTTATGCCGGTGTCCCTGCTAAATTCGTAAAGAAGGTAGATCCGGAACAAGCCAAAGAGATCAACCAGAAGATTGCAAAAAACTACCACATGTATTCAAGTTGGTATAAAGAAGATTCAGAATAAATGAAAAAGACAGGATGGGCAATACTACTGGCTCTATGTTGTATCGGAGGCTATCTGGTATTGCCCTCCAATTATTACCTGCGACGCGCTCTTATTCACCTGCTCCCGAAGATCGACCAGTATCCGATCTTTGAAAACCGGATGGTGAAGGCCGGCAACCCGCAACCCTGGCCGGAATCGGAAGCATACAACAAACTATCCGTTCCGGAAAAATTCCAGCCTGTTTTTGAGGATCTGGGAACCGTAGCTTTTGTCATTATCAAAGACAGCACCTTACTTTTCGAACAATACTGGGAAGATTACTCTCCGCACTCGCGCAGCAACTCGTTTTCCATGGCTAAAAGCATAGTCTCACTGGCTATAGGATGCGCCATAGACGACGGCTTCATCAAAAATGTAGACCAACCTGTCAACGACTTCTATCCCGAATTCAAAGGATACAATGGCAAAGCCCTGACGCTACGCCATTTGCTGACAATGAGCGCAGGTGTCGACTTCGACGAGGCCTATTCTTCCCCTTTCTCTCCCACCACCAAACTGTATTACGGAGATGATCTGCAACAGATCGCTTTGGGAATGAAAGAAATCGAAGAACCTGGCATCCACTTTATTTATCAGAGTGGCGTAACGCAGTTACTCGCCCTTATCGTAGAAAAAGCGACCGGAGAGAACATCAGTTCATACGTTTCAAGAAAACTATGGACTCCGCTAAACGCAGAAGAAGATGCCCTTTGGAGTCTGGATAAAAAGGACGGTATCGAAAAAGCATATTGCTGCTTCAACAGCAATGCCCGCGACTTCGCCCGCTTCGGACAACTGATCTTAAACAAAGGGAACTGGAACGGAAAACAACTCGTTTCCGAATCCTATATAAAAGAAGCTACGACTCCCGACACTAATCTGATATTCAAAGAATACAATGAAACGAACCACTGCTACGGCTTCCAGTTCTGGCACCTGACTTACAAGGATATGGAAATCCCTTACATGCGAGGAATTCTCGGGCAATATGTCTTTGCCATTCCGGAATTGAATGCCGTCGTCGTACGCCTGGGGCATAAACGCAGCGATACGCGTACCGCCCAACATTACCCGGATGATATAGATACATGGCTGGGTACTGCTATCGAAATAATACAAAAGTCAACAAATAATCAGAGAGAATCAGAATAAACATACTAAATTAAACAACAAATGAAGAAAACAGTTTTTACTGCACCCATGGCAGCATTGTTACTCCTTTCTTGTGCACAAGCGCCACAAGAGAAAGGAAAAGAGATTACTTACACGCCGCAGGCTCCTTACAATCCTCCGACGTATGTATGCTACAAAGCTCCGGCTCCGATCAAGATAGACGGTAAACTGTCTCCCGAAGAATGGGATGCTATTCCCTGGACAACCGACTTTGTAGACATCGAAGGAGACAAACGCCCCAAACCACTTTTGCAGACACGGGCTAAAATGACTTACGACGACAATGGTATGTATTTTGCCGTCCTGATGGAAGAGCCTCATGTATGGGCTACGATCACAGAACATGATGCCGTAATCTATCAGGATAACGACTTTGAAATATTCCTCAATCCGACAAACGATACACATAATTACCTGGAATATGAGGTAAATGCGTTAGGCACAGAATGGGATCTGTTCCTGAGCAAACCCTACCGTGACAATCCGCAAGTATTGAACAACTGGGAATTTGCCGGTATGAAATCGGCCGTCTACGTGGATGGCACATTAAATAACCCGAAAGACACCGACAAATCCTGGAGCGTAGAAGTATTTATCCCCTGGTCATCGATCTATCAGGTAGCGAGAGGTAAAAAAGGACCTGTCGACGGTGAACATATCCGTACAAACTTCTCACGTGTGGAATGGACTACAGAGGTACAGGATGGCAAGTACGTAAAAGTCCCCATCAAAGGTGAAGACAAAATACGTGAATATAACTGGGTATGGGCTCCGACCGGAGTGATCAATATCCACATGCCGGAATACTGGGGATTTGTACAGATATCCGATAAGGTTGCGGGAACCGGAGAAACTCCGTTTGTTACAGACCCGAATGATGAAGTGAAGTGGCTTCTGCGTAACCTGTATTACCGTCAGAATGAGTATGCTGCGACATTCGGTGAATATGCTCCATTCGTAGCGGCTCTCAAACCGGAAGAATTATGTCCGGCAGAACAAGCCAAACAGATCAGCCTGTTCAACACTCCTTCCATGTATGAAATCACATTACCCGGCACAGATGGAAATGTATGGCATATCAGACAGGATGGAATGGTTTGGGCATCTAAAAAATAATTAAACCTACTTTTCCCTTGATGGAAAAGTAGCCAAAAGATCAAGGCTACACCTGCCTCGCTACTCCGCATCCTGCGTTCGCTGTCGCCTCCGAAACTCGCTGCGCTCAAACAGCGGATGCTCCGGACGCTCTCTCCGGATGCTGCGCTTTACGCTCACCAGCTGAGGCCTTTCATAGAACGCAAAGCGTTCTTTTGTGATTGCCGACACTGCCTGTTAAAACAGAAAGTACTGTTATAGTATATAATTATCAGTGTCGGCAATCCTAAGAGGAAGCGGAGCTTCCTGGGAAAGGCCTAAGCGGGTGAACGTCCGCGAAGGGGGAAGACGAAGCGATTAAAAAAATCCGTTGTCTGAGCGTAGCGAGTTTCGGATTTTTCAGCAGAGTCTTTCACCGAAGCAGTGAAGCCGATTAAGCCTTGATCTTTTGGTTACTTTTCTATCAAGAGAAAAGTAACATACAAATAGGATAAAAATGAAACAATATAAATATCTTCTTTTTGACCTCGACGGTACCATTACCGACTCAGAGACCGGAATCACCCGGTGTGTTGCATATGCATTAAATTATTTTGGTATTCAGGTAAACGACCTACGGGAATTATCCCCTTTTATCGGACCGCCTCTTCTGGATTCGTTCAAAGACTTTTACAACTTCACGGATGAACAGGCGACCGTTGCCGTTGCCAAATACAGGGAAAGATATGCCGACAAAGGCATTCTGGAAAATGAATTATATCCGGGAATCGAAGAACTACTGGCAGATGCACAAAAAAACGGTAAAACTGTGATACTGGCTACTTCCAAGCCGGAAATATTTGCCAAACGTATCCTCGATCATTTCGGGTTGAGCGACTATTTTTCTTTTGTTGCCGGTAGTGGCCTGGATGGCTCTCTTCACACAAAAACAGATGTGATCAACTATATCTTACAATCCAATCAAATAACCAATCTGGAGTCTGTTGTGATGATAGGCGATCGGAAACACGATATCATCGGAGCCAAAAACGTAGGGATCGACTCTATCGGCGTCTTATACGGCTTCGGAGATTATAAAGAACTTTCAGATGCCGGAGCAGATCATATTGCAGAAAATATTCCGGCACTCCGTAAATTACTCTTATAGCAGTAATTTACGGATTATATTTTTGAGCTTTTACCACCACAATCATACATCCACCTAATAAAAAGATTGCACTAAAAGCTTCTTTTACCCCATACAAAGCCAACTTATTCAATAAAGCAACGCCTACCATCTGACAAATTCCTATACAGATAAACCATCTACGCATCATTCGGCTCAAACCACCTATATCCACTTTGTCACGTTTTTCCTTCGGCATCGTATTATATCCGGCTATCAACATGGGGAATTTAACCACCAGAAAACCGACAACAACTAATATCAAACCTGCTATAAAATCTGAATAATTCATACCCTACATTGTTTCATTAATAGCACAGACCGATCAGGTAACGGCAAAGAATATCACCACCAAACACGGCTACACAATAGAGAATACCCAACGAATACCCCTTCAGATTACAAGAGACCTTCAGTGCTTTGAACATCCAGACCAATACCCAGACCAGAAATATAACTCCGATCAATGAAAGCCATACTCCTACCAGGAAACCAGGTTGTGCCAACAATTCTGTCGGCGGCACATTCATATCCACTTTTGCCAGATTCTGCATCGGAGGCAACATATTGAACAAATTCATAAAGATGAAAGGGATCTGGGCAAAAGCAACTGTCCCCAACACATCGATCACCCTGATCCGGGAACGCGACAAGATCAACCCTCCGAGATAAAACAAAGTAGCCGGCACAATCCAAACAACCAGATGTTCGACAGCGTAACACCACCAGGCCGGATTCGGTGCCGGACCGAAATGCAATAAACCATGATAATGCCATCCGGAAAGATAGCTGATAACCGTGGATACGACCATTCCTAAAAGCCCCCACCCCAGCGCCTGAAAACCGGCAATCCATTCAAACGGATTAATCAGAAAATTCAACCATTGTCTTTTCATAACTATTCAATCTTATTTAATTTATCAATCAGATCATCTAATATATTCCTAACAGTAGGATAACTCACTCCCATATTCTTCGCCATATCTTTCAAGCTGCCACTCGACTTGATAAAATCAACGATAAATAACTGCTCCTTCTCGGTCAACCTTGCCAGAAGAGGCAGTTCAAAGTTCCCGCAAACCTCCGTATCACATTGTTCGCAAAAGAGCCGCCCCACTCTCAGAGGAGAATCACAAGCCGGACACTGTAACGGCAAACGTTTTCTGACTTCTCCCATAATCACTTCTGTTCCTTTATAAACGTACCCAATGACGAAAGCAAAACCGCATTAACCGGTAAAGAAGGATTTGTATAGACTGCCATCTGCTTCTGGGGATCGGTCGTATCACAATCTTTCAATACATGGTTCATCTTTTCAATTAAAAGAAGCTTTGCCGAAGGAGAAGCCTTCTTCAACAGTTCCGCATCCTCTACGAGAACCTGTATATCGGTTTTACCCTGCACGATTAGGCTCGGTATCGTTAATTCCTTGATTATCTGTTGAGGATTATATTTATACCATGATATCATATAAGGTTGAACCGATTGCCTGAACAGCGCTTCCATTCCAAACGGAACATTCGCCACCAATTTACCCTGTCGCAACGAATCATTGATAGCGGCTACTATATTCCGGACCGATTCCGGTTGGGAAGACAACTGCTTTTCTATTATTTCATAAGCCGGTCTCCCCGCTCCGGCTAACGACACAAAAGCTTTTACTTTCGGATTATTGCGGCATGCCAACATCCCGATCAACGATCCTTCACTATGCCCGATCACCGTAATACCCGTAAAGCGCGAATCTTTTTTCAAATAATCGATCCAACCTTTTACGTCATTCACATAATCTTCGAAACGCAAGTCTGCCTCTCTCTTTCCTGCCGAAGCACTGGAAGCTATTCCCCGCTTATCGAAACGAAGAGAAGCAATCCCCTGCTTTGCCAAATCTTCGGCAAGGAATCTCAAAGAGTTGTTCGTCATCTGCCCAACGGCAGAATTACCATCCATATCGGTCGGACCTGATCCGGCAATCAATAAAACAACAGGAAAAGACTTCATTCCCGGGGGAAGAAGTAGTTTTCCATGAATATCTCCGCTTTGAGTATTCAAGGTCACTCCCTGACCGGTCAATGGTTGCAACTGCCCGAAACAAGTCAGAAATACAAAAGAGAAAAAGACGCTGAATAATAATTTCATCTGTTTCATATTATTACCTTCCTAAAAAGTTATCCGGACAAATATAGAAATTATATTGAATAAAATTCAATCATATATAAACTTTATTCAACTATTTATAAATATAATTCATCCACAAATGGAAATAGAGCAACGAATCTAAATAAACAGGAGGACCAAACGCAATACATCAAATACGGTCTGAAATCTGTTTAATATCCTTCTTATTTAGATTGATTAATCTACTTTATCACCTTTTCTATGAAAATATCTCCCCAACAGGAGAAATGTTGCATTATTCCTCTTATTTTTGCATGTGATGGAAAATAATCAAGAATTTCTTATGGTAAATATTATTGACAAGATAAACTCTTCATATCCAATTTCCGATACAACGATACAAACATTGAAAGAACATGTCACTTTATGTCATTTCCCTAAAAAGCATCAACTGATAAAAGCTAATATGTTTTGCAAATCGGCTTACTTTATAGAGAAAGGAATGACCCGCTCCTTCTGGTTGGTAAACGGAGAGGAAATAACCACCTCTTTCGCCTATGAAGGAAGTATTGTCTTTAGTATGGATGAGTTGTACTATAATAAGGTAAGTGAAGAGTTTGTAGAAACGCTTGAAGAAGTAGTAGCCTATCAAATATCACTGGCCGATTTGCTACAGCTTTTTCAAACCAATATCGAACTGGCCAACTGGGGAAGAGTCATTCATCAGAACGAATACAGGCGTTTGCACCGCTCACATAAAGAACGTCTTACCTTGTCAGCAAAGGAGAGATTTGAGGAATTCAAACAACAATTTCCCGAAGTGTATCAGCGTGTACAATTGGGGTATATTGCCTCCTACCTGGGGATAACCTCATCTACACTCAGCCGGATCAGAGCCCAGAAATAATCTTTACCCGGTACTATTTGATGTAGGACAAATTTTAGGACGCATAAGTTTTATAATTTTGGAGCTTCATAAGTTACACGTAATAATAATAATCTAAATAACAAACTCTTATCATGCAAAACATCTCTTCTGCTGCATTCACAGACAGTAAACCTCATTACGATCTTCTCGACGGATTAAGAGGGGTGGCAGCACTTTTAGTCGTATGGTATCACGTGTTCGAAGGCTACGCTTTTGCCGGAGGCACTACCATCGATAGTATCAATCACGGCTATCTGGCTGTGGATTTCTTCTTTATCCTATCCGGTTTCGTTATCGGTTATGCGTATGACGACCGCTGGTCAAAGACGCTAACCATGAAAGATTTCTTTAAACGCCGTTTGATCCGTCTTCATCCGATGGTTATCATGGGAGCGGTTCTGGGTGTTATCTCTTTTCTGATTCAAGGCAGTGTAAAATGGGACGGGACACATGTCTCTATCTCCTTGGTCATGTTATCCCTGCTTTGTTCATTGTTCTTCATTCCCGCCATACCGGGAGCCAGTTATGAAGTCAGAGGAAATGGCGAAATGTTTCCGCTGAACGGTCCCAGCTGGTCGTTATTCTTCGAGTATATCGGCAATATTCTTTATGCCCTGTTCATTCGCCGTTTGTCAACCAAGGCATTGACTGTAGTCGTCTTTTTGATGGGAGCAGCACTGGCAGCATTCGCCACCCTCGACGTATCCGGTTACGGTAACATCGGAGTCGGGTGGACATTGGATGGCGTGAATTTTGTAGGCGGATTATTACGCATGCTCTTCCCCTTTTCTATGGGTATGCTTTTATCTCGTAACTTCAAGCCCATCAAGGTGAGAGGCGCATTCTGGATCTGTTCGATCATATTACTGGGGTTATTCTCTGTACCATTCGTGGAAGGGACAGATCCGATTTCCATGAACGGACTTTATGAATCATTTTGTATCATCCTGATTTTCCCTATCCTTATCTGGGTGGGAGCATCGGGAACCACTACCGATACCAAGTCGACAAAGATATGTAAATTCCTGGGAGACATTTCTTTCCCTCTTTATATCATACATTATCCTGTGATGTACCTGTTCTATGCCTGGTTGATCGACAAAGAACTTTACACGCTCGCAGAGACCTGGCAGGTAGTCTTGGGTGTTTGTGTATTGAATATAGTTTTGGCATACCTATGCCTGAAACTATATGACGAACCGGTTAGAAAATGGCTGAGTAAGAAGTTCCTCGCTAAGAAATAAGTATCACAAAACATATTCCGTAAATTACTTCAACAAAAGTAATTTACGGAATATATAAATATGTCTTAACAAGCATAAGATTATTTTATTTGGAGATCACTATTTACAATAGCAACCGTATCACCGGGAAGTCCAACGATTCGTTTTGCAATTAATACCTAGGGGTACTATCCGAGTTAAAAACAGCAATATCGTATATAGAAGGTCTTTTTAAGACCACCATCCGATGATATCCCCAATCATTTTTTCATTTCAATTGATACAAGAACAGTATTGGATTATCTTCTTCTTTTACACTCAACACAAATTTTCGCTGCTCTTCATTCAATTTAGACTTACCATTCTGTATCCATTCTTTTTGCGTATCAAACATATATGAAGAGTAAACACACGCAAAAATACCATTCGTATTATCTATAGGAAAATTATGTTTTGTATCTGTAGGAAGGAGTGGATTTTTAATATAATCTATTTTCTGTATCTCACTCATTTCCTTATCAATAATATAAATTCCAATATTTGTATTTATAAGCATGTATTTTTCACCATCTGATATATTAAATAAACAATAGATATATCTCTTCTCCCGTGCTAATTCGTGCAATTGATCAGGGGTCTCAATCCCATCAAATATATTTTCGGGAAGATTATGTTGTTTAAAATCTATACAGTATTGCTGACTGACAACACCATCTTTAATTTCATATATCGAATTATCAAAACGTCGAACATAATGAATAGTGGAATTTTTTGTAAAGCAATTTCCAGGTGCCATCAAATTTATACCCGGATTCGGCAATAAGGGTAACTGATATGATACTATATTTCCTTTCTTATTTAAAACTATTACTTGTGAGTTTTCTAATTCCGGATGAAATGGATTATCTACATATATATACTCGTTGTCTGAAGCAATTTGCATATACAAAGTATTAAAATAGTTTTCCTTTATAAATTCCCCCTCATAATTGAAGTACATTATTTTTTCAGGTCTATCACAAAGCAATACGATTTGTTTTTCTTTCGTATCGACAAAAAAATCGGATAGTTGAGCATATTCTCCCGGACCTTGGCCTATTTTACTTATTTGGTTTACATAGTTTCCTTCTTTATCAAAAATGACAATTTTAGATAAAGATCCGTCAAAAAAGAAGTACATGTCCTCATCAACACAGATACGATCTATATACTTAAGTAAGGAATTATCATTTGTTTCCAATCTAATGGTGTCAATAAAAGTCACATACCTTTCATCCAGATCTATCTTTTCTTTATCATTGAAAGTTATATATACTGAGTCAGAATCACTCCGCTTTATTACAGTTTTCCGACAACTGATAACAAAAAACAAAGAAAAGAATAGAATTGAATAACTGAAAATAGAAAATTTCATCTTCCCCTTTATTATTATTTATGTATACAAGATTGTTTTTCAAGACATCTGTCAAATATAAACACTAAATTTGATAAAAATATGTATTTCTTTAACACATATCTTCAAATTAACACTTGTTACAAAAACTGTCACAATAAATAGGGATTGAACTATACAAACCTACTACTTAACAAACGATTATAGCAAGCATTAGTGTATCAAATTCCGACACTACCTAAATATGACATTCTACAACATTAGTAATATTGTTTTCAAACAAACAATTAAAAACAGCAAATTTTATCAAAGTTATCAGAAAATACATATATCATTTTTCTTTTACCATATCTAGTCATTCCAATTTGTATCCCTTATCTTTGTAACAAATTAAATACATAACATAAACGAACTATATCATGAAACGAAACAACCTATGGATAACAGCCCTTGCACTGGGTATTACGTTATCCGCCTTCGGACAGCAAATCGGCGGAGGAATTTCTCC
This sequence comes from Parabacteroides sp. AF14-59, assembly GCF_003479515.1. Taxonomy (NCBI): domain Bacteria; kingdom Pseudomonadati; phylum Bacteroidota; class Bacteroidia; order Bacteroidales; family Tannerellaceae; genus Parabacteroides; species Parabacteroides sp. AF14-59. Next base: position 36,221 of record NZ_QUHH01000028.1, read on the forward strand.
GGAAATGCTGCAACAGATCAAACAATCGTACAAAGGGACTCCTACCGACAAGGCTATTCATAACGCCATCAGTAATAACGATATCAACAAACTGGCGGTAAATGCAGAAAGTAAAAATAATTTCGATACTTATTTCTCCAATAAAGTAGACAGCAAAGGGATTACCAACCAGAAATCATCCGGCCGTTGCTGGCTATTTACCGGCCTGAACGTATTTCGTGCACAGGCAATCGCAAAGTACAATATGGGAGATTTTCAATTCTCGCAGAATTACTCCTTCTTCTGGGACCAGCTGGAAAAAGCCAATCTGTTCCTGCAAGGGATTATCGACACACGCGAAAAGCCGATGGATGACAAAATGGTGGAATGGCTATTCAAAAATCCGCTTAGCGACGGAGGACAGTTCACCGGAATATCCGATATTCTGGGTAAATATGGTGTAGTCCCGTCTGACGTAATGGTAGAAACCAATAGCAGTGAAAGTACAGGAAGAATGGCTAATCTGATCAGCCTTAAATTGAAAGAGTTCGGCCTGCAACTGCGCGACCAGTCTGCCAAAGGGACTAAAGTAGCCGCACTGGAAAAGAGTAAAACCGAAATGCTGGGAACTATTTACCGGATGCTCGTCCTCAACCTGGGTGAACCGCCTACGAAATTCACATGGACACGTAAAGATGCACAAGGCAATCCGGTTGAAACCAAAGAATACACTCCTAAATCATTCTTCGATGAATATATCGGCAAAGACCTGACAAACAATTATGTCATGTTAATGAACGATCCAAGCCGTGAGTACTACAAGTTATATGAGATCGATTTCGACCGCCACCGTTATGACGGAAAAAACTGGACTTACGTAAACCTTCCGATCGAAGATATCAAAGAAATGGCTATCGCCTCCATCAAAGACAGCACAATGATGTATTTCTCCTGCGACGTGGGTAAATTCTTCGACCGTGAACGTGGTCTGCTGGACGTGAACTATTACGACTACAGCTCACTGATGGGAACTACTTTCGGCATGGATAAGAAACAACGTATCCAAACATTCGCCAGCGGATCGTCACATGCCATGACCCTGATGGCCGTCGATTTCGATGCTAACGGCACACCCAAAAAATGGATGGTCGAAAACAGCTGGGGACCGGGTGCCAACAGCGGCCACCTGATCATGACCGACGAATGGTTCAACGAATATATGTTCCGTCTGGTAGTCGACAAGAAATATATCACCGACAAAGTAAAAGACGTTCTCAAACAAACACCGACCCGCCTCCCGGCCTGGGACCCGATGTTTACAGACGAATATTAATAGTTGTATTCTGGAACATAGAAAAATAACCCCGACAAACCTGGTCTGTCGGGGTTATTTTTTCTACACTCTCTAATTACTTCTTTTTATTGTTTTTACTGCCTATCCAGGTTCCTTGTTTCCATAAATACTCCAATGGTCCTTGTTTATGGCACGACAACCAGTAACGGCTGAATACCCATTGAACGGTGAAAATAGCCAGTCCGATAAGCAAAGTCTCCGTAGCTCCGGTAACACGATACAACCCCAAGCCAAATCCATAATAAATACACACACCTATTATAGACTGCGAAATATAGTTGGTCAGGCTCATACGTCCGTAAGGGATAATAAACTTCTGCCAGTTACACCCATTCTCCTTTTTGAACCAAATCAGCACAAAGGCCGAAACCAGGATCAGCATAAAGGCAAAATTGCCAAGAGATTGAGTTATTATCTTATAAGGAAGCAATACGGATGGATTATCTATATGTTCGGGGATAAAAACCCGAAGCAGATACAACGGAACGAATGCCAATATACCTATGCCTAAGACACGTTTCCAAAAGCCAATCGTACGGTCGTTCCTGATGAAAGAGCCATTACGTCCTAACAACATTCCAAACATAAACAAGGCCGATGTCTGAAACAACCGTCCATTTTCTACCTGCCAGAAGTTGCTATACAATTGTCCGTCCCATATGTTACTGCGCAAGACCTCCCAAAAAGAACCATTCATAGTCACTCCTCCTACCCGTTCCGAATAGATCATGAATCTATTCCCGACAGCGACATAATCCGGATCAGATAACGCATACAACATCCTGCCCCATTCAAAAGGTTGAAGCAACAGAAAGACGGCGATCCAAAAAACAATTTTATCTTTCAGTTTACACACCGGAATAAGGACAAAACCTGCAACGGCATAGAGTACCAGAATATCACCGTTATAAAATAAAGCATGAAGTTGGGCAAACAGAAACAACAGAACTAACCGCCAGGCAAAACGTCCCCGAAAATCGATCCCTTTTTGTTCCGCATGATGAAACTGAATGTAGAAGCTGAAGCCAAAAAGCAAAGAGAAAGTAGCATAAGCCTTTCCACTAAACAGAAAGAAAAAGCTATCCCACATCCATTTGTCCAGAACCTGCAACCAGGCCGGCTGAAACTCCGGAATGAAATAAATATTATAATGTTCAAGATTATGCAATAACACAATAGCCAACAAAGCAAAGCCGCGAAGCGCATCTACAACATTCAAGCGTTCGGATTTTTGAATAGTATGTATCATTTCTTATTTATGTATCAGATATTCAATCTATATAAAAGTTTTTTATCTCATTTCCCCCAATCCGAAGGCTCTGCCCCCATCTGTAACACCAACGTTCCACCCTTCATCAGGTCGGCATGCATCAGATAACATTTATTGTAAGGATTTCCATTTAAAGTAGCCTGCTGGACATAGATATTTTCAGGGCTGTTATTGTGAGCTTCAATCACAAATGTCTTACCCTCCGCATAGTCAGGATCCAGATTGAAGACGATCTTCTCAAATACCGGGCTGGTCAGTTCATACCGCTGGTCGCCCGGACAAACCGGATGTAATCCACTAGCCGCCAATACGTACCAGGCCGACATCTGTCCTACGTCCTCATTACCGACCAATCCCAATACTGAATTTTTATAAGCATTCCGGCAAATATCCCGCGTCCATTTCTGCGTAAGTTCCGGAGCACCCAGGCGATTGAACAGGAAGGGTACATGATGTACCGGTTCGTTGGCGTGATTATAATATTGATTCCACAAATAGCCGGCAGGTGTTTGTTCAAACATATCCGTCAGATCAGCCAGAACCTTTTCCCGTCCGCCCATCAGTTTGATCATGCCTTCCACATCATGAGGTACGAACCATCCTTGCTGATAGGCATTACTTTCCACACAACCATATCCTTCAGCCAGTCTCCCCTGTTCCGGTAACGGCAAATATTCCCCTTTTTCATTACGGGGACGGAACCAGCCATAATCCGGATCGTAAAGGGTCGTATAAGTTCCTGACCTGCGTTCAAAAAGCTCCTTATCCGCCTCTTTTCCAAGCCATCCGGCCAAACGAGCCATACACCAATCGTTGTAGGCATATTCTAATGTATGAGAGATGGAACCCGGCGTATATCCGTTTTCATTATTTCCAAACATCCGGGATGTATTCAATGCATACTGATAAGCCTTGTCTATATCATACGAACGGATTCCTTTTGAATAAGCATCACATAACACTGAGATAGCCGGATTTCCCAGCATACAGCCCGAATAGGCATTCAGCAACTCCCATCGTTCCAGATAGTTGTTTCCGCTCTGGTCCGCAATCTCAACCAGCGAGTTTATCTGGTCATTGATCAGAGTCGGATTTATAATCGTTTGCAAAGGCATCTGGCTCCGGAAAACATCCCAACCACTAAAGATTGTCCGTTTAGAGAACCGGTCTGTTACATGCACCTGTTTATCCGCCCCCATATATTCTCCATTCACATCACTGCATACACGCGGATCGATCATCGTGTGATAAAGAGCCGTATAAAAGATATGCTTTTCATCTTCCGTCCCACCCGATACGGTGATTTTGGAAAGTGCGTCATTCCACAACTGCTGGCAGGAAGCCAATGTCGCATCAAAATCCCACGCATTCATTTCCGAATGAAGGTTCTCTTCTGCATTCCTCATACTGGTAAAAGAGATGCCGCTTTTCATCAGAATCTGATCTCCGTTTTTTGTATCGAAGTCAGCATAGAATCCGATATGCTTCCCCACATAAGAAGTTACGTCCGGAATGATCCGGGCATTTCTCACTACTTCATGATAGCGTTCACTCTCTATATCTCCGCGTTTGCGCGTCCAGTCGTCCGGTATATCGGCCGACCATACGCCATGCGACCGGAAAGGCCGGGAAAACTCGGCATAGAAATAGACGATATAGTCAGCTTTACCGTCGCCATTTCCCCAGCCACCGCCTTCGGGAGGACATTTCATCTCTCCACGGATCGTATGGTCATTGATCACTTCGATAGCTTGCCAGGTAGAAGTTCCTCCCACCCTTCTTGCCAGATCTATCTGGATACGCGATTCTTTACTTTCAGGAAATGTAAAACGCAACATTCCGCTATGAGGAAGTGCCGTTGCCTCCGCTTTTATCTGATAATCCGTCAGCATCACAGAGTAATAACCGGCAGATGCTTTTTCCGAGGACTTATCGTACCGGGAGCGGTATCCCTTATCCGGTTCGTCCAATGTACCCGAAAATGTATGCAGTTTCCCTACCGTCGGCATAACAAGCAGGTTTCCCAGATCGCCATACCAGCCAATCCCGCTCATTTGTGTAAAAGCAAAACCTTCGATGGAAGTATGCTCATCACTATAACCGGAACCATTATCCCCTCCGGTAATCGTATTAGGACTGACCTGTACCATACCGAACGGAGCCGTCGCTCCCGGAAAAGTTTTACCTAAACCATGATAAGATCCACCCGCATCCATACTGGTGGAGGCACCGATAAAAGGATTTACATAAGAAGATAAAATCTCTTGCGATTCCTGGTTATCTTTTACAGAACCACAAGAAAACGAAACAACACAGAGAACTAATGAACACAAACTAATATTTTTTTTCATAATGCTATCGATTGATAAGAATAATATTATTATGACTACATTTCAAATTTTTCCATTCAGCTAACCTATATATGAAATATAAATTAAGGAAGCGGAAACGACTCAAAAACTTTATTTTGAATTTGAGTCATATCAATCAATCTCCTTTCAATAAGTTTCCAATCATATTTACCATTCAACATAACAATATCTTCTTCGAAATCTATGTCATCAAAATAAGTAATGGCCTTGAAAGGTCTGATGAGATTTGACCCGGGGAATTTACGCTCATACAACCTAAGCATTGAATTAAAAGGAAAACGAGTAGATAAAAAAGCTATATCAATAAAATCTTTTAGCCGCGAACCATTATCGGCAATAGCTGAAAGTTTCATGGCTACGATATCCTCCATACTATACAATCTTATATCAGACTCGGTGTATGGCTTCTCAAGATAACCATAAGAATGGGTAATGCAGTCTATCTTAACACCGTCTATGGTTCCCTTCAAGGTATTTTTTTCCATGAAGTCAGTACGGAAACCATATTTATCACGAAGGAATATTTCTAGTTTCCCTGCATCGAATGATTCCGGTGTAAAAAGATCCAGATCAACACTGATTCTATGACCTAAATATAAGGCCAAAGAAGTTCCCCCTGCCAAATTAAAATTTGACATCACACTTTCACTTTCCAGCATTTTTAAGAGTTCAAGAGTTGATCTCGCAACAGTTTCCGTGTGTAACATTTTAGTTCTTCTTTTTTAAGATTAAAGGCAATACAGACAAAATTCATATCCCGGGACGACAAATTGGGAACTTCTTTTATTATTTCCCTAAATCCTTCTATACCGCCATACAATTTAAATGCAGCATAAAAATCCTTTAGCCATCCCCTCTCTATGACACGTTGAACTACTACTTTTCTTGATTTCCACCAATCAAAATGAGACAAGTCATATTCCCAAAGCAAGGATGACGAGATTGATGTATCACCAGTGTATGTCTTATATTCATCAAATATAGTCATTTCCTGTTCTTTTTGTACCTATACAAATTTACTACATTTCGAAAGAAGACACAATTATTCAAACGTTTTTATTATCCATCCTCCTCACAGCAAATTGACAAAATGTCATCTTATAGCCTGCTGGGTAAGTTGTATGGATAGCCGAAGGCGATGGTTGTTTTTATTCGATTGTAGAGAGGTTCGCCATCTTTGAGATGTCATAATTCTAGACATATTGATATTATTCTGTCGTATTATTTCTAAAATATCCGATGTTTTATTGCAATATATGGTTACCTGCGAGCTTTTGAACATCGGAGAGTTGAGTGTTGTTCTGGTAGTTTTAGAAGCGATGAAATGCTTTAGAACATATAATCAGGCTCTCCCTACGCATATAAAATAACACATACGCTCTTAAATTAACAAGTATATACATTTAAACAAGTAGGTATTTCTGCTACAATCAAAATAAAACTTATTTAAAATGAAAAATAATTCGTTTAAAACGAGTTTACCTCTTTTCTCAACCGAGTTAAAAACGCGTATCAGCCAAACATTGTGTTAATAAATGTGTATATACATTTTCTATAAGAAGAGTAATACAGAACACGCGTGTTATCTTAAATCCAATTATTTGGTCAAACCGCCAACACATCGAACCTTATGCCGACAAAATGACATTTGTTTAAAACAAGAGATGGTCAATTATTATCAGAGGTTTACAGCTGACTGCAACTATGGCTTTGCCTGTACAAGTCAGTCGTGTCTCAAACGACGTATCTTCACAGTCTTTCCTTATTCTGTGAAACGTATCTTTCTCAAGAGAACAGAGGAACAATTCAAAACTTTTTTTGTTTTTATTTGCTTTATCCAACACTTCTACATATTTTTGTTCCCGTACACACCGATAAAGCGTTATTGGTCGGTACATTTTATTGATTACGGAAGCGTTTTAAAGATATTATCTTAGTTGGAAACTTCGACACTTTTCAATGTAGCTAGATAATAGACAACAAAAACGCTCACGAACCTTTCCTTGTTATATCTGTTCATAGGCATTGTTATATGCATATGTCTCTATGGATGTACAAGATAAAAGGGCGTGAGTTGTTGTTTATATTAGCTACAGGGCAGTCGAAGGCCTCCAACTAGATATAATCAACAATCCTCACGCCTTCTTTTATTTGTATAACCATCCACTCCGGGGATTGATGGATATCTAGTATTTACATTTGTATGAAAAATCATGTTCTCAGTTTTTTTCATCGACTTGCCTTGATACTATTTTTATCAGGGATGTTTATTAGTCAGGCCTATGCGCAAAGAACTACCGTAAAAGGTATTGTAAAAGATCATTCAGGTGAAGCACTTATCGGTGTTAATGTTATGGAAAAAGGAAAGACCAATGGAACCATAACCGGTAGTGACGGAATGTTCAGACTGAATGTGTCAGGGGAAAAGCCGATATTAGTATTTTCTTATATCGGTTATGTAACGCAAGAGATTCCTGTTACCAATCAGGAAATACTCACAATCACTCTAAAAGAAGATACCGAAGAACTGGATGAAGTACTGGTTATCGGTTATGGTACAGCTAAGAAAAAAGACCTGACAGGTGCTATTTCCCGTGTAAAAGCAGAAAAAATGGAAGCGGAAGCTCCACGGTCCGTTCAAGACCTGCTTCGTGCCAGTGCCGCCGGTTTGTCCATCAGTATGTCTACAGACGCTGCCGGTACAGCCGACCTGCAAATACGAGGAAAAAATACGTTAAGTGCAGGTTCTGCGCCTCTCATCGTACTGGATGGCGTCATTTACGACGGTTCCATGCAGGATATCAATGCCATGGATGTCGAAAGCATCGATGTCCTGAAAGATGCCAGTTCCGTTGCTGTTTATGGAGCCAAAGCAGCCAATGGAGTCATTGCCATTACGACTAAAAAAGGAAACACGGGTAAGCCGGTGATTACTTTCAATGCCAACGTCGGCCTGGTACATAATTCGCGCCTTCCTAAAACGGTTGACGGAGCAGGCTTCCTGGCATTTCGTCAGGAATATGCAGAGGGTCTGCTATCCCAGGACGAACTAACTGCACAACCCGGCAAGTATGCCGACCCGCGCACCTTGTCATCGATGGGAGTCGATCCATTGACATGGTACAATTACGACCAGAAAAATCCGGGTTCAGTGCTGCCTGATGACAAGACACTGGTCACAACCTGGCTGACCCGTTTGAATCTGCAGAATATCGAAATTGAAAATTATCTGAACGGCGTGGAGACCAATTGGGATGACATCGTTTATCAGACCGGTCTGCAACAGGATTATACCACCAGTATATCCAACCGGACGGACAATTTCTCTTATTATTGGTCGCTGGGATACGCCGACCGTGAAGGAGTAAAAACCGGTGACCGCTACCGGAATTTCCGGTCACGACTGAATCTGGAATCGAAAGTTACTTCTTTTCTTACTGTCGGACTAAATTCTCAATTTGCGACCCGTATCGGTGGTTACCTGGCTGCCGATGTCGATCAGCGCGAGCATAATTCACCATACACGACCAACGAAATTGACAACCTGGATAGTCCGTACCGGATGTATCCTTCCGGCGACAATAATACCAAAAATCCGTTCTTCGACAACCTGTATCGCGACCGGCGCGATATCAACCATGATTTCAATGCCAATTTGTATGCTATCCTAAAATTACCTTTCGGGTTGGAATACCAAATGAATTTTACTCCCCGTTACCATTGGTACGAATATATGAACCATGAATCGTCCCAACATCCTGAATGGGCCGGAGAAGGCGGAAAGTCGGAACGAAAAAACGAGAAGACGTTCAACTGGCTACTCGACCATATCGTACGCTGGAAACAGGAGTTCGGTAAGGATCACCGTGTAGAAGCGACGTTCCTATTCAATGCGGAAAAGGGGCAATGGTGGCAAACGGTAGCCAAGAACCAGCAGTTTACCCCAAGTGACGTGCTTGGATACCATAATATCGGAGCCGGAGCCATTCCATCCGTCTCCAGTAACGATACCTACAAAACAGGAGATGCGTTGATGGGACGCGTATTTTATTCTTTCCGGGATAAATATCTGATCACAGCTTCGGTCCGACGTGACGGCTATTCCGCTTTCGGGCAAATGAACCCACGTGCCACATTCCCCGCATTAGCTTTGGGCTGGGTCTTTACTTCCGAAAAATTTATGAAGGCATCAGACAATTGGCTGAATTACGGAAAACTCCGTTTTTCCTGGGGACAGAACGGGAACAGGGATATCGGCCAATATGAAGCATTGGCTTCCCTGAATTCCGGACTGCATCCTTATATCGACCAGAACGGAAATGTCTATGTAACCTCCCAGATATACATCAACCGCATGCCGAACAGCGCATTGAAATGGGAACGTACGGCCTCTTACAATATAGGTATAGACTTCTCTGTGTGCGGAAACAGGCTAAGCGGTAGCATGGAAACTTACATGGCCGAAACCAACGATCTGTTGGTGAGCCGTTCGCTGCCTTCCATTTTAGGGTACGATAATGTGAAAGCCAATCTGGGAACATTGACGAACCGTGGATTTGAGCTGACTCTGAATGCCAATCTGATAGAGAATAAAAACTTCTCTTGGAATTCAAGCGGAACCTTCTCATTCAACCGCCGGAAAATCAAACATCTGTATGGAGACAAAGAAGAAGTGAAGGATGCCGACGGCAATGTGATCGGATATAAAGAAGCGGATGATATAGCAAACAAATGGTTCATCGGTCACGATACAGATCAGATATGGGATTATGAACGCGACGGCGTCTGGCAGCTCGGAGAAGAAGAAGAGGCTGCCAAATACGGGAATAAGCCGGGAGATTTTAAATACATCGACCAGAACAACGATGGGGTAATGGATAACGACGATAAGATATTCCAGGGATATACAACTCCCCGTTACCGCTGGTCATGGAGAAATGAGTTTACATTCTATAAAAACTTCAATTTATCCTTTATGATGTATTCGCATATCGGACAATACGGGACATTCAACCGGGCTGCCAATACAGGCGGTATGTTCGACCGGTATACCGTAGTAGATATTCCGCGCTGGACGAAAGATAATCCGACCGACGATTACGGACGCCTGGGATCTAAAAACATCGGTAGCAATTATGTAAAAAAGACATTTGTACGCATGGAAAACATCACATTGTCGTATAACGTTCCGCAAAACTTCCTGAAAAAATTCTCCGTACAGAACATGCGTTTCTCTGTTGCCGTTCGTAACCCGTTCGTCATCACAGGATGGACTTTCGGAGATCCGGAAGGCGGCGACACGACGCTGAGAACCGTCAATTTCGGTGTAAACTTTACTTTATAAACATTGATCAACCTATAAGAATTAAGATTATGAACAATACAAAATATCTCATACTGGCTTTAGCCGCGTTACCTTTACTCAACTCCTGTAACGACAGTTGGCTCGAACCGAAACCCCTATCCTTCTACACTCCGGAAAACACCTATGTAGACGCAGCCGGTTTGTACTCCGCATTGGTAGCCTGCGAACGGAATATGCGCCACGAATTTTTTACCGACGGCGCTCCGATACTAACGGAAATGTACACAGCAGATATTGCCGTACATGGAAAAACCGATGAAAGCGGTTCGCTGGTCGATTTCGATAACGAGATGCTTCCTGCCCGTACGAAGAATGATATGAAAGGCAAGAACGGATGGTATTGGGCAGAAGGTTTTAAAGGGATCAAGTATGCCAATATTGTGATCAGCCGTCTCGACGCCGCCACATTCAAAGACGAGGCAGAGCGGAATGCAGTGCTGGGCGGAGCCTATTTCCATCGTTCCTACCGTTATTACAAATTGACACATCAGTTCGGGAACGTCCCCTGGTTAAGTGAAGAGATCACCCGGCCGAAGCTCGACTTTTATTCCTATGACCGCTGGAGCATACTCGAACAATGTAAAAAGGATATGGAGTTTGCCTATCAATGGGTTCCTGAACAGATGGACCGCGGCAGGGCTAATAAAGATGCTTGCGGCATGTTATTAATGAAAATATGTATGTCGCTGGGAGATTTCGACCGCGCCATCGAAGTGGGAAAGGAAGTAGTTGCCCGGCATCCGTTGATGACAGAACGTTTCACCAGCAACCAGAACAAACCGAATACAAACCTGATGCATGACTTACATAGCGTAGAAGCTAAAATAGACATGAACAATACGGAAGGTCTCATGTACGTGGTGGCTTATCCTGACATTGTCGAAGCCGGAGATAAACGTATTTATACGATGCGTAACGGACTCCCCTACTGGGCCAAAGGGGCAGCCATCAAAACTCCGGACGGAAAATCCGGGACAGCTATTGTTCCGGCCTCCGAAGACAAGAACACGGAGATCGATAATGATGCCAATTACGGCCGTGGTATCGGCACTTGCCGCCCTACGAATTATTTCCAGTATGAGATCTGGACCGATAAGGAAAAGAACGACTTGCGCAGTCCGAATAATCACGACAGCTGGAAACGTATGGAAGATCTGCGATACAATGAGCCGAGCCTGAAGAAGAACAACAGTCCGTGGTATGGCCAGCCGCTGGTTCGTCCGAATGACATGTCCGTTGCCGACTCTATCCGTTGCTGGTATATGTGGCCGCATTACAAACTGTTTGTTCCGGACCCTACAAAAACACAGGATTACCAGGGCGGTGAAACTCCCTGGTATGTCTATCGTTCAGCCGAAACATACCTGATGATGGCCGAGTGTTACTATTGGAAAGGGGATAATGCGAATGCTGCCGCCATGCTGAATGTTGTCCGAAACCGCGCCGGGGCAGAACCTTTGACCGGAACGATCGGTATCGCCGAGGTATTGGCCGAACGTGCCCGTGAACTGTACTACGAAGAAAACCGCCATGTGGAACTGGTCCGCATGTCCTATCTGTATGCTAAAACAGGCAAGGCTTGTGAAGAATTCGGGGGCCGTATCTATAAATTAGATAATTTCTCAGGTCCGGGCGGAACCGGGACAAACTGTAAGGACGCTGGAGTGAACTTTTATTTCGATTGGGTGATCAAGCATAATAACTTTTACAACAAAGGAGTCGTTATCCCTTATGGCGAATACCGGATGAGCGTACATCATGTACTGTGGCCGGTTCCGGAAAATGCGATCAAGACAAATACCGGAGGGGTTATCAATCAGAATATAGGCTATCCGGGAGCAGAAAATAATATTACTCCCCTGATGGTCGGTGAAGAAGCTCCGGCAACAGAATAAATCAATGAGAAAAAAGCGCAATACATAAAAACATCAACTATGCGCAAGGCTCCGGGCTATTGAATGAAAGTGGAATACACGGGATTTTGAGAACCCGGAGCTTAAAAAAACGAGTACCGATTGACAGATGTCTGTTTCTTATCCGGCATAAACCTGAAAAACATCTGATCAATCGGTATCTCTTTTTAAAACTGAATCGTTTGTAATATCTTATCGGTTGCCCCGGCATTATCGCTAACGAAATGTCCGGCACTATTACCCGAAGCTTCCAAAACTTCATGATAAGTCAGCAACTCATCCATCTTATCGCAGAAAACCTGTTTATCCGATACGGAAAAACCTCCTCCCACTTTGATCAGGTCGCGTGCTTCCTTGAATTTCTGGTATCTGGGTCCGAATATGACAGGTATGCCATACACCGCAGCTTCCAATGTATTATGTATACCGGCTCCGAAACCTCCACCGATATAAGCGATCGTGCCGTAACGGTAGATCGAAGAAAGCAATCCGAAACTATCGATGATCAGGCAATCTTTTCCTTCCAGTAAAGACGGATCTTGCTTCACATCCGATAAACGGACGGAGGGACGCTTCAACAGCGACTCGATATACATCAGATGTTCCCGGTGGATCTCATGCGGCGCAATGATTAATTTCATCTCCGGATGTTCATTGAAATAAGGGATCAGTATTTCCTCATCCTGCGGCCAGGAACTTCCGGCAATAAGAGTAAGGTGTTTCTCTTCTCCTCCTTCACAAACAAAACGTTCCACATTCGGCAATTCACGGGCCTGGTTACGAACGTCCAATACCCGGTCGAAGCGGGTATCACCGGTAACCGTCACATTCCTGATACCAAATTCATTCAATAATTCTTTCGAGCGATCGTCCTGTACGAACAAATGTGTGAAGCAATAAAGCATCTTCCGGTATGAATAACCGAACCATTGGAAAAACAGCTGGTCACGACGGAAGATAGCAGAAATGATATAAACAGGGATGCCTCTGCGTTTTAACTCATGCAGGTAATTTCCCCAAAACTCATATTTTATAAATACGGCAATAGCCGGGTTTGCCAGATTCAGGAACTTTTTAACCCGGTAAGGCGTATCGAAGGGCAGATAACAAATGACATCTGCCCCATTGTAATTCTTACGAACCTCATATCCCGAAGGAGAGAAGAAAGTAAGCAGTATTTTATACTCCGGATGTTCCGCCTTGATCTTCTCCATCATCGGACGGCCCTGTTCGAACTCGCCCAGGGAGGAAGCATGAAACCAGATATATTTTGCATTCCGGTCGATCTTCTCACGAAGAATGGAATTCGTCCTCCACTGCCCCAGACGCATGATCCGGGCCTTTTTATGGAATGGAGATATCAACGCAATGATAAATGCGTAAAAGTGGATTGCCAGACTATACATAACTTATTTAAGCACTTCAATCGCTCTTTCGATACGGCGAATAGATTCTTCTTTTCCTAAAGCTTCTGTAATATCAAATATGTGAGGGCCTTTTCCTTCACCGACCAAAGCCAAACGGGTAGCATTCATGATATTTCCCAAATGGTATCCTTTGCTTTCGATCCAGGCTTTCACTTCTTCTTCGGTTCCTTCGATATCGAACGGTTCACGAACGCGCAGCACTTCGATCAGTTCTGCCAACTGGGCTGCAGAATCGGCTTTCCAGCGTTTTTTCGTTGTCTTCTCATCGTATTCGGTCGGAGCAACAAAGAAGAATGCACAAACATCCCACAATTCCTTAATGAAAGAAACACGGTCTTTCATCATTCCTACCACTTTTTCCACATAAGCCGGTTCGGCTTTTACACCGTGGCTTTCAAGGATAGGCATGAACAGTGCTGCCACTTCTTTATTGTCTTTCTTCTGGATATACTGGTGGTTGAACCATTTACCTTTTTCATAATCGAACTTGGCACCGGCCTTGCTGCAACGGGTAAGATCGAAATATTTGATCAGTTCATCCATGCTCATGATCTCCTGATCGTTACCGGGGTTCCATCCCAGCAGAGCAAGAAAGTTAACGACTGCTTCCGGCAAATAACCGCTTTCACGGTATCCCGAAGAAATATCGCCGGTCTTAGGATCATGCCATTCCAACGGGAACACAGGGAATCCTAAACGGTCACCGTCACGTTTACTCAGTTTACCGTTCCCTTCCGGCTTCAGCAATAAAGCGAGGTGGGCAAATTGCGGCATCGTATCCGCCCAACCCAGATAACGGTATAACAGGACATGAAGGGGAGCACTCGGCAACCATTCTTCACCACGGATCACGTGAGTTACTTCCATCAGGTGGTCATCGACAATGTTTGCCAGATGGTAAGTAGGCAGCTGGTCAGCCGATTTATATAATACTTTATCATCCAGGATAGAAGAGTTGATCACTACTTCACCACGGATGATATCGTTTACATGGATATCTTCGTTCGGTTCGATCTTGATGCGGACAACATACTGGTTGCCGGCATCGATCAATGCCTTTGTTTCCTCTGCAGAAAGTGTCAAGGAGTTGCGCATCTGCAAACGGGTAGATGCATCGTACTGGAAATTAGCGATTTCCTGACGTTTGGCATCCAGTTCCTGTGGTGTATCGAAAGCGATATAAGCCAGACCGTCGCTCAACAACTGATCGACATATTCCTTATAAATAGCCTTTCTCTCACTTTGACGATAGGGACCCTGTTCGCCTCCAAAGTTCACACCTTCATCGAACTTGATACCCAACCAGGTAAGAGCTTCAATGATATACTTCTCGGCTCCCGGAACAAACCGTTGAGAATCGGTATCTTCAATACGTAAAATCAAATCTCCGCCATTTTGTTTGGCAAACAAATAGTTGTATAAAGCAGTACGAACACCTCCGATATGCAGCGCCCCTGTCGGGCTGGGTGCAAAACGGACTCTAACTTTCCTTTGAGTCATAATTCTTTCATTCTATAATAATGCGGCAAAAGTAGTCCTTTTTTTTCTCTTACTAAACTTTTTTATGTACATTTCGCCCTCAAATGAGAATCTTATGAAACTAAAAAACTATAGCATACACCCGGCCGTATATTTCATAGTAGCATCTCTGCTAATTGCTTACTTTTTCCCGCGTGAGGGGAAATTCCGTTATCAGTTCTATGAAGGCAAGCCCTGGAGGTACGGATTGCTTACTGCGCCGAGCGATTTTCCTATTTATAAAACCGATGCCGAAGTCGAAGCAGAAAAAGACAGTGTACTGAAAAACTTCGAGCCTTATTTCCGCATGGACGCGACTGTCGAAAATACGGAAGTCGACAAGTTACGGACTGCCTACAACAATGACCTGAAACGGAAAGCGACGCCGGCT
Source organism: Parabacteroides sp. AF14-59 (assembly GCF_003479515.1). Lineage (NCBI taxonomy): Bacteria > Pseudomonadati > Bacteroidota > Bacteroidia > Bacteroidales > Tannerellaceae > Parabacteroides > Parabacteroides sp. AF14-59. The sequence goes on from NZ_QUHH01000028.1 coordinate 51,810, forward strand.
TATATGCAATACATCGAAAATAGCCTGGTCAGCCTGTACAAAAAAGGGATCATAGCCCCGCAGGAAGTGGAAAACCTGAAAAAGAACAACTACGAACGCGTTAACCTGCTGGAAAATAATATTGCACATTCCCGTTATGCCAGCGACTTTTTCACGGTAAAAACAGCTTATGAGTTCATTATAAATAATTGTCCGACCCGTTTGGACAAATCGATCCTGCAGTCTTGTGATATTAATAATTACCTGACGGAAAACGTATCGTACGATGAAGCGATGTCTGAGAAAGTAAAAGACGATATGCTCCGGGGGGTAGCACTGGCTAACGGTATGGTACAGGCGGGGGAACGCATCGTTGACAGGGGAGAAATTATTGATAATCATACATACAATGTGTTACGTTCCCTAAAGATCGTACACGAAACGAAGTCGGGCGGTGCCCAACGTCAAAGTATTATCCTCGGCGGACAATTCGTACTGGTCTTCGGTATGATTTTTTGTTTCTGGCTATACCTGTGGTCCTTCCGGTTGAAGATATTACATAACAGGCGGAACGCGCTGTTTCTCGTCCTGTGTATATTTGTCAGTTGTATATTGACAGAGTTGTGTGTCACGTATGCACTGTTCAATATTTATATATTGCCTTATGCGATTGTGCCGATCGTTGTCCGGACCTTCTTTGATTCCCGTACAGCCCTGTTTACACATCTTATCATCGTATTGATATGTTCGCTGATGGTACCTTTCCCGCATGAGTTCCTGCTGTTACAGATCATAGCGGGGATGGTCGTTACCTTCAGCTTGAGAGACCTGTCGGAACGTTCGCAGCTGATCCGTTGCGCATTCCTGATCTTTATGTCTTATACATTATGTTATATCAGTCTTGCCTTATATCAGGAAGCCGATTTCAACAAGATCAACTGGCTGATGATCCTGTACTTCGGTATTAACTTCATTCTGTTGATGTTTACTTATATTCTGGTTTACATGTTGGAAAAGACCTTCGGATATGTATCGAGTATCACATTGGTGGAATTATCGAACATCAATACGCCTATTCTTAAAAAGTTATCGGAAACATCTCCCGGAACATTCCAACACTCCCTGCAGGTCTCTATCCTGGCATCGGAAGCGGCTGCAAAAATCGGAGCGAATGCGCAACTAGTGCGAACGGGAGCCATGTACCATGATATAGGAAAAATGGCAAACCCGGCTTTCTTTACCGAAAACCAAAGTAGTGTGAATCCACATGGCCAGCTGACTTTCGACCAGAGTGCCAAAGTGATCATCAACCATGTCACCGATGGAGTAAGGATAGCCGAGAAGGCATTGTTACCGAAAGCTGTCGTCGATTTCATCCGCACACATCATGGATTGGGGAAAGCCAAATATTTCTATAACTCATTCAAAAACCAATATCCGGATAAAGAGATCGACGAAAAGGTGTTTACTTATCCGGGACCTAACCCGTTCTCAAAAGAGACTGCCGTGCTGATGATGGCGGACTCTGTTGAAGCGGCCTCCCGCAGTCTGAAAGAACATACGGAAGAGAGCATCAAACAGTTGGTGGATAAAATTATCGACGGACAGATCGCTGACGGATTATTAAAGAGTGCTCCGCTGACCTTCCGGGACGTGGAAACCATTAAAAGTGTTTTTGTCGACAAGCTGAAAACGATGTTCCATACCCGTATCAGTTATCCTGACCTGAAGAAATAGTTTCCAATAATCCGCCACAGGCGTCTTCCAGTAAATCGAGAACCAACTCAAAGCCGGAGGCGCCTCCATAATAGGGATCGGGGACATAATCGTATAATTTATTACGGGAATATTCTGTCATCTGGTGTATTTTAGCAACAGATGACAGGTCGGGGGCCTTCTGTTTCAGGTCATCGATATTACGATCGTCCATCCCGATGATCAGATCGAAATCATAGAAATCGGAAGTACGGACAGGACGGGAGATAGAATCGAGCACATAGCCCCGCCGTGCTGCATGGCTACGCATCCGCTGGTCGGCACGTTCTCCTTCATGATATCCCATGATACCTGCCGAATCGACTTCGATAGAATCTTCAAGACCGGCATCCTTTACCAATTTCTTCATCACTGCTTCTGCCGACGGAGAGCGACAGATATTTCCGAGACAAACAAATAACAATCTTATCTTTTCCTGCTTCATCATACTGGTCATTTAATTGTTTTTTTAATTGAATACTTCATTGTTTACGCCGGGTCGATATCATAGTGTACTATCAACTGTTTAAAAGGAAGATAGCGTTGCATTTCCGAATGAATTGCTTCCAGTATCTCCCTAACAGGGGCAATCGCTGCAGCTATCTCGATTTTCAGAACGATCTTTTTAATATGCAATGTCTGTACCCGGGTGACAGGCGGAGTCACTGGGCCTAATACCCTTTCTCCTAAACGAACACGCAACTTTTCTGCATAGATTGTCGACATTTCCTGCAAGACAGTCTCATTACGGCTCCGGAGCACCAGAACAATCAACCGGTAATAAGGCGGATACCGGAACATACTGCGCTCGCTCAACTGCAAACGGACCATTTCCCGATAAGCAAAATGCTGTACCATTCGTATCAAAGGATGCTCCGGCTGGGAAGTCTGTAAAACAACCGTACCGCGTTTATCTCTCCTGCCGGCACGCCCGCTCACCTGTACCATCAGCTGGAAAGCGCGTTCGTGAGCCCGGAAATCTGGGTAATTCATCAGGTTATCGGCATTCAGAATACCTACTACACTCACATTTCCAAAGTCCAACCCTTTGGACAACATTTGCGTCCCGATCAGTATCTGCGTCTTCCCTTTCTCAAAATCCGATATAATACGCTCGTAAGCCGTACGGGTACGGGCTGTGTCGAAATCCAGCCGCTCGACTTTTGCCGCCGGAAATAAAGAAGCGATCTCCTCCTCCACCTTTTCCGTACCGAATCCCATCATTTTTAACTCAGCACTCTGACATTCCGGACAATGCGGCGGTAACTGAATAGTATATCCGCAATAATGGCAGACCAGTTGATTATGGTATTTATGATAGGTCAGGCTGACATCACAATTCACACAATGAGGGACCCAGCCGCAACTCTTACATTCGATCATCGGAGCGAACCCACGCCGGTTCTGGAACAGGATAGCCTGTTCGCCACGAGCAAGCGCCGCATTTACCTTTTCAACCAGCAAAGGAGAGAAAAGCGTATCTTTCATGATCTTTTTACGCTTCAGTTCTTTTATATCGGCAGTTATGATCTCCGGCATCAGGCAATCACCGAAACGGGAAGTCAGTTCTACCAATCCATATTTACCGGTCGTTGCATTGAAATAAGAGTCGATCGAAGGGGTCGCAGACCCCAACAATGTCTTTGCCCCGTGCATCCCCGCCAATACGATAGCAGCATTACGGGCATGGTAACGTGGTGCCGGGTCTTGTTGTTTATAGGTATTCTCATGTTCCTCATCCACAATGATCAGCCCCAGGTCCTTGAACGGAAGAAAAAGAGAGGAACGTACTCCCAGTACGACCATCGGTTCTCCCCCATGAAGCAGCTTATTCCAAACCTCCACACGTTCATTGTCGGAAAATTTGGAATGATATACCAGCAACTTGTCTCCGAACAACTTAGCCAACCGCTCCGTGATCTGGGTCGTTATAGCGATCTCCGGAAGCATATACAAAACTTGCCGGCCCATCTTCAACACCTCATCGATCAGACGGACATAGATTTCAGTCTTTCCGCTCGAAGTAACTCCATGAAGCAAACAAACCTCTTTGGAAGTAAAAGTATCATGTATCTCGTTATAGGCTTTTTCCTGTGCCGGACTTAGCAAACTAAGCGACTGCAACCGGCATACCGGGACTTGCAAACGTCCGACTTCTTTCTCATAACTCTCCAGGACTCCTCGTTTCAGCAAACCTTCCAATATAGCAGATGAACAGCCACTGTGCTCCAGCAATTCTTTTCTTGAAACCTCCTTACTCAGAGCAGGGTTTAAAGCATGACTTAAATCGAGAAAACAAACCAGCAAAAGTTCCTGTTTTTTTGCCCGCTTAAAATCGGCAAAAACCTCCTGTAAACGTTCCTCAGTAGCATATTCCTGCGACAACCGGATAAATGTCTGCATTTTCGGAACAAACCCTCGTTTCATTTCTTCGCTGACTTCAACAGCTCCACGAGCCATCAAAGAAGCCACAACCGGTACAACATTACGCAATCCGGTTCTTTTCTCCAGTTCCGATACAGTTAATTTGAGTACACCTTTGAAGGCATCCAGTACTGCTTGTTCATTGGGGCGCAAAGGACCGTCTGCCTCAAAATCAGCATTATAAGTCACAGCCGTTTCACTTTCCAGTTTTAACCCGGAAGGTAAGGCTGCTTTATAAACATCTCCCAGTTTACACAAATAATAAGAGGCTATCCATTTCCAGAAACGAAGTTGCGGCCTGCGCAACACGGGACTTGCATCCAGCAAGGCATAGATCTCTTTTGTTTCAAAATCCGTATTCGGCCTACGTTCATGCACATCCATGACAATCGCTGTGTAATAACGTTTCTTACCGAAATGAACAATGACCCGGCAACCGGGAGTTACGGCAGCCTCCAGGTCCGCAGGAATGCTATAAGTATAGCTATTTTCCAGCGGCAGGGGTAGTATGACATCTGCATATTTCATTTACGATGCCAAAAGTAACAAAAAAGGCCGGACTGTTAAAGCCCGGCCCTTCATATCTTATGTCTGTTATCAAAACAAAATGGCAGCTGTAATAGACCATCCGCGGTTCTTGGCATTCAGGTCGAATTTCTCAGAACTATAGTTATCGGTTAGTCCCAAACCGTAATTTACACCGATCTGCAAATGACTGATCAGTTCCGCACCTACACCGAAGTTAAGGCCTGCACTAAAGTTTTTCGCTTTTATCTGATCTCCTAAAACATCCCATATTTTATCCCCTCCTACACGGAAACCGACATACGGACCGGCAGAAAGATAGGCTTTGACAAGAGGAATACCGAATTTCCATTTCAGATTTACCGGTATATCGAGATAATCTGTTTTCATACTTGTTGAAGAGGCCGATCCTTCCGCTTTCATATCTACTCCTTTCTGTGAATAAAGGATCGCTGCATCCAATCCTATTCCGACCAGAGGAATCGTTGTTTCGATCATCGGACCGATCTGGAAACCTGTCACGTTATCCGCTTTCAGTATATCGGAATTCAGATGAACGGACGATATGTTTAAACCGCCTTTCACCCCAAACTTCAGCTGGGACTTGGCCGGTACGGCTATGAATGCCATCAAAATAATCAAAACTAAACCTGTAACCTTTTTCATATTGCCTGTTGTTAATTAATTACTGTTTGCAAATAAACATACTTTTCCAATAATAAACAAGTATTCCAGCCTTACTGTTCATTCATTAAAAAGAAAAGCATGCACCGGACACGGAGCTCATCCCGCAAACCGATCCATGCCTCTTTTCCTAATTATTATGGCAAAATAATTAAAAACAAATACACCAGGACAACGACAGGATGAACGGGAGTAAGAATATAGAGGCAGAATTGCCTTTTGTTCTCTTCCGGCCTTTCCTCGAAGCCGTCGAAATAATATGCCTTGCAGGTCTTCTGACTTACTTCCGGATCGGGCGCCTTCCCAACTTTTGTCAGTTGACAGTTGATAGTTGACAATTGACAGTTAAACTGTCCACTGTCCACTGTTATCTGTCAACTCCTTCGTCAGTGGCATGAGTGTTGCCTTATCCGTTATGAAGCTTACAGCAGCGGGACTGTCCGGGATTTTCACCCGATTCCCTTTTAATCCTTTCCTGCGAATACAGGCCAGGAACAATGCATGCCGCAAATATAGAGAGTTTTTTCGGATTATCACAACGAATGCCTATTTTCGTTAGAGACTATTCTATTTTAGCCTGATCGGTGCTTTGTTTCAATCGATCCAACACTTTCTCCCGCAAATATTCGGGAAACTCCTTATGGAATGGAAAGCTGGATAGTAAATCTAATTCTTTTTCAACAGCGGAAGAATCTTCAGGCCTGTCGATAAAATTGCCATAATAAGTGTTACCTTCAAATTTGGTATTAATGCTATTACCTGTCACAAACTTATATTGCAGTTCATCGTTCATGATATAGAAGATATTCCGCTTGAAAACCGTATTCTCCGCCCAGGGACCACCCCAGTTATCCATCACGAGCACTGAACGATCTATATCGGGAGAAGGCTTTTTCATGATAACGATTACGTTATCCTCAATAGCCGTCTGTTTAGCCGGTCCGGAAATATGGATTACCGGAGAGAACCAACCCGGACGAGTCGGATACGGACGCAAACCGTCATTAATACTTACATTGTGGCGGATAATCGTATTTTCTGTACCTATATTATACGGCTCTCCCAAAGAGTTACCTTCATTACAAACCATCACAAAACCTCCGGCATTATCGTGGCTGAAGTTATACTGGATAAGCGTATTACGACAGTTGTAATCCGAATCGAATCCTTGTGCATCCCACTTGGCAAACTGACCGCTTACTTCGTTGAACTGGATAATTGTATTATCACAACTCCACGGCCATATCCCGGCTGCGGCATCTTCAATCCTTAACAGATCAGGACTGTCCCTCACCACATTATGTTCGACCAATGCACCATCACAAGCGATCGGGACAATCCCATCCCCCGGAACTTGTTCGATCAGATTCCCCCGGATAACGACATTCAAACTCGGGAACCATTTATCACGACCTGAATTTCCATTTCCGGTAATGCCATTTCGATGACAACGATAGATATGGCAGTTCTCAATCAGTAAATCGACAAAACGGGTCGGTACTTCTTCTCCACCGTTATGCCAGTAAATACCGTTTCCTGCTCCTTCATTCTTAATACAACTACCGTTCACATCATGAACAGTCAGGTTCTTTAAATGGATATGGTGAACATCTCCTTTATCCCAGGCGTAAATAATCACTCCGTTTCTGCCCGGATCCGGTTTTTCCCCTTTATTTGTTATCTCCAGATTATTAACCTCCCAATATTCGAGACCTTCAAGCAACACTGTGTGTTGCTTGAGCCCGTTACCATGTAAAACGGGCTTTTTGCCTTCTTCATAACTACTGACAATGACAGGCATTTCTTTACTACCACTACCTTTCGGTTCAAACTGTCCTATGTATTCCGTACCCGATTTGAACAAGATACGGTCACCCGGTTCGAACATCTGTTCATTCAGTTTTTTCAAACTCTTCCAGGCGGTTGAAGGTGAATTTCCTGTGTTGCTATCATCACCCGTCAGACTATCCATATAAAATGTCCGCGAAACAGGACTACAGGCACATAGCAATAAAGCCAAAAGCAAAGTGCATATTTTCATCTCTAATTAATTTATTTGTTAACCAATATTCAAAAGGGGATGTAAAAAGTCCATGTTAAGGAACCCTGATAACAGGACTTTAATACATCCCTAAACTTATCATTTTACCAATCCGGATTTTGATTCAATAGTGTATTTTTAAATAATTCAGCATTCGAAATAGGATATAAATACATTCTGTCATTCCAGGTCCGCTGATCGACGAGTTGACGAGTGTAAATCAAATCATTCCCTTTCTTTTCTATTTTTACCCCATAAATATCCATCGTCTGATCAGCGATCTTCCATCTTCTGACATCCCAGAAGCGATGATCTTCGAAAGCCAGTTCTACCTGACGTTCGTTCCGTATCCTTTCCCGGAAGTTATCCGTAGCAACACCCGGCATACCGGCACGCGTCCTGACCTGATCGATGGCTGCACGAGGCGATAAAGTAAATGTATTATCCGTATAATCCGGATTACCATACGCCTCATACAACGCTTCCGCATAATTGAGCAATACCTCTGCATATCTGAAAAGGACCCAGACATGGCGGCCGGTCGTTGTATTGTTCGGATCCAGGCTAATAGACTCCAACACATACTTTTTCAAATAATAGCCAGTAGGAGTCGCCCCGTCGATAGGAGTCCCGTTTTTACCACCGATGAATGTTTCAACCGTTGCATTCTTGAAAGTCGATCCATTATATAACACGGTCTTGAACAAACGAGAGTCTCTTTTTTCCGGATTATATATGTTACTGACATGCTCCGGATTCTTCCAGTCGAACCGGCTGCCGTCACTCATTTCAAAGGCATCTACCAGATTTTGTGAAGGGCAGGTTCCCGAGTTTCCCCCTTCGTATCCTATCGGGAAATTCAGCTTCTCAAAATTGTTGGAATTACCCTGCCGGGTTTCCAGGATCAATTCTTTTGAAGACAAATTATTCCAGCTACTTTCATCAACCAATTGATACCACCCTTCAGATTCAGATTTGTCAATCAATTGCTTAGCTGCTTTTGCCGCTTCCACCCATTTCTCCTGACTGACAGCTCCCGCATATAACGGGCTGGCTGCATACAGCAATACTCTCGATTTCAGTGCCATGACGGCTCCCTGCGTGATACGGCCGGTTTCAGCTCCCGGCATATCTTTGTATGATACCGGTAATTTATCGGCAATCTCATTACATTCGCTGACAATAAACCCGATTACTTTTTCAAAATCTGCGGGTGTCACCTTATTCGCGTCTTCCAATTCCAGACAGTCCGTTATCAGAGGAACATTTTTATAACGCTTTGCCAACTCAAAATAGTAGAATGCACGTAAAAAACGAGCTTCATAAGGATAATACTGATACTGTTTCATTAAAAGCGCATAATCATCATTCCATTCTATATTCTCAAAATCTTTTTGATGATTCTCCAGAAACATGTTAGTAGTCCGGATCGCTGCATAATAGTTTCCCCATACATCGTCTATTGTCAGAATCGGACTCCAGGAACCATTATTATACCGGATAATATTGGAAGTGCTCCATGCATACTCCGCCTCATCGGTTGCAGCCGCACGAGTCGCTCCGTCAAAACTTCCAAAATCTACCGGTAGATAAGAATACGCTGTTGTAAGCATACCTTTCGCCCGGTCAAAGTAGACAAACATATCCTCCTTCCCGTATCCGGAAGACTCACTGTAATCCAGATAATCACAAGAAGGCAGAGATACTGCAAAAGCCAATATGGTTGATAATAGATACTTATTCATATACGTCTAATTTTAAAAATCGAGAGTTAATCCTATGTTATATGATCTGAAAGAAGGATAAGTGGCATACATCTGCTCCGGGTCCATATCTTTCACATGATCTACGGAAAAGAGATTCATACCTCTGGCAAACAAGTTGATTTTTTCGAGCCTGATCTTGTTCACCCATGATTTAGGCAATGTGTATGCTATTTCCAGATTTCTCAACTTCAGAAAATTTCCATTTTCAGTCCAGATAGAACTGTTTCTGAAGTTATTATCGTTCTGTTTAGTAGTCAGACGCGGATACATGGCATCAGGTGTAGACGGTGTCCAACGATTCTCCAGATAGTGCTGAGATACATTCCTGTTGCCCACCAGCGGCCAGTACATACTTTCCATATCCTTTACCAGCGTATAGTTAGCCACACCCTGGAAATCAGCTCTCAAACTCAAATTTTTATATCCTAATGCAATGGTAAATCCATATGTTATTTCCGGCAATATCGTACTATAGCCAATAGCCACTTTATCATAATCATCAATCACTCCATCATTATTCTGATCTTTGTATTTTACATCGCCCGGAACCACTTTCGAGAATGATTGCGGGGTACTGTTAGCAACATCCGTCTCATCTTTAAAGAAACCGATGGCTTCCAGACCATAATACTGACCGATACGATTGCCTGTGTTTTTCAAATAATCATATGGTTGATAGCCTTCGTCCATATTCACAATCTCATTACGCGCAAAAGCAAAGTTACCGGCAAGCATATAGGTAAAATCACCTATACGGTCGTTCCATGACAAGCCCGCTTCAAATCCATAATTCTTTACTTCGCCGTCATTCAACATCGGGGTCGTAACACCCAATACCGTAGAATAAATAGGAGCCGAATTAACCAGGATATTCGTCCGTTTTTCATAAAAGACATCAGCCGATAAAGAAAGCCGGTTGAATACCTCCATATCGATACCGAAATTAAATTTAGAAGCTGTCTCCGGCTTTAATTTTAAATTAGGTAAACGAATTTCCCCATGACCGGACGCAGAATTATTGTTATCACCAAAATAATATGCACTGGTACCTGTTTTGAAGTAATATTTATCGTAATCATACGCAAACCTGTCACTTCCGGTAATACCCCACGAAGCTCTGGCTTTCAAATAATTGATAGCTGTTGCATTTTGCATAAAATCTTCCGAAGAAATCACCCATCCGGCTGAAATAGCCGGGAAAAATGCATACTTATCCGAATTACCCAGTACACTGGAGCCTGAATAAGTCAGTACCAGATCAGCAAGATATTTATTTTTATAAGCATAACTTGCATTTCCAATATAACTTTGGCGACGGTATGTCTGATTCAACCCATTCGGAGAGTTTTCCTCCTGATGATAAATAACTGAAGCATTCAACTGATGCGTATCCAGCCAGTTCTTTTCATAATTCACTTTTGCTTCAAAAGTAGTGACACGGCTCTGAGACCCTAAACTGGAGCTAAAAGACAAATCTGTCTCCTGTCCATAACGTACACGGGTTATATCTGTGATGTCACCTCCATTATCCCTGACCGGCTGCAGACTTTCATACACGTAATTTTTTGTTTTACTATCCCAGTAACTGGCTTGGTTATCATAAGCAATCGCCAGTTCTGCACTCAGGCCGGGAGTAAGTACGGATAAATCCTGCAGGATCCGTAAATCGGCATATAAAGAGCGATCATTTCCTATGGAAAAACCTGTTGCTACCGATTCTGCAACCGGGTTCTTACGGATATTATCACCTCCCCATACTCCGGTACTCGTTTTGATAGGAAAAGCTGCCGACGGTACATTATAAATCATGGGGAACAATGTCGGATAGTTCGTTGCCGGACGATTATGTTGCGATAAAATACCCAACAGATTCAATTTGATCAATGTGAGTTTCGTCGCATTAATATCCAGATTAGCCCTTGCACTCAGTTTATCCCATTCCATCTGACTGGAATAATCCGGACTGAAGTGATCGGTATTCATGAAACCGTTATCACCTATATAATTGATGGCGGCAAAATAACGTATATTCTTACCTCCTCCTGTAAAAGAGGCATTGAACTGATGAGTCGCTCCTTTATCTTTCAGAACCTCATCTGCCCAATTTACACTGGGGAACAATTCCGGCTGAGTTCCTGATTGAAAAGCTGCCAAATCAGACTGGCTATACAGGGCTGCCAGTCCGTCCATCTGTAAAGCTTCATTCATCGCCTGCGCATACTGGTAGCCGTTTGCCATAGCCGGAATACGAAAAGGCGTATTCAGTCCAAACTGATAACTGGCTTTCACCTTCATGCCGGAAAACTCTCCACGTTTAGTCGTAACCAATATTACCCCGTTGGCCCCCCGCACTCCGTACAATGCCTGGGATGCGGCATCTTTCAAGACCGTAACACTTTCTATTTCATCCTGAGAAAGAGAACTTAACGGACGTTCGAACCCGTCGATCAAAATCAAAGGAGTCTTTGTTCCGGTTGTTCCGGTTCCTCTGACAAACATTTCCGGATCACTGCTCCAGGCAACAGTTGTAGCCTGTAAGCTTGTTAATCCGGTGAGTTTTCCATACAATGAGTTAGCCGGATTTATATCAGAGGTTTTAGCCGACTGCATATAAATTGTAGAAACAGCCGCCGTACTCTCTTCATTACGACCGGACAAATTGAATCCGCGGTTCACCGGTTTGGAACGTCCGTCCAAAACAACTACGTTCATCCCTTCTTTCACCTGAATATCTTTCCGGCTGCCATCCGATGCCTGGACAATGAGAATATCACCCTTTTGCGTATCGTCAAGCGAGACTTGTCCACGTTCATCCGTCAACGAACCATTCGACATATTATCTTTTAAAGCTACCTTTACACCTACCAGCGGGTTATTTTGTTTGTCTACAACTTTTATTGTTGTAGAAGCATCCTGTGCATAAGAAAGTACGGATACAGACAAAAATGTAGCCACATATATTTCTCTTATTATTTTCATAATCTACTTCTATGATTTATCAAATAAATTACCATCCCGGATTTTGCACCAATCCATACCCCTTGTTGATTTCATTCGGTGGAAATGCACATAAATACCATTTCGGAGACCAGCTGTTTTTCCAATACCGTTCCGCCAACTGCCACTTTTCGTATTTAAATGAACCGTCCGGCTGAAGTCTGATCTTTACTCCATACAATGGTTTGGTAAAATCGCCGGCACGTTTCCAGCGAACCAGGTCAAACCATCGGATTTCTTCATAGCCAAATTCAACGGCACGTTCATTCAAAACCATTTCACGAAACTCTTCCTGCGATAAATTACGTTGCAATTTCGGCAATCCTACCCGTCCGCGGACTTTATCGACCCAGGCATATGCCTCTCCTGTACGTCCTACTTCATTCAATGCCTCAGCGTAACTCAAGTAGATTTCAGCCAAACGTAAATAAGGCCAATGAATAACTGATCCGGCCAAAGTGGCATTGTCATGTTCGAGAAGGAACTTACGCATCACGGAACCTGTACGACAACGTGTATCGTTTTCAGTTGGCTGCTCCAATCCGCCGATATAAGTCTGAGCGGTTCTTCCCTGCCATTTGTCTCCGTTGATAACCAATGTTTCATACAAACGAGGATCTCTGTTTTCAAAAGGATTAACTCCCTGAGGAATATTATTCCAGTCTAAAGAGAAAGGAGTACCATCAGCATTACCAAACATATCCATATAATTCAATGTCGGACAGCTGCAACCATACCAACCGGATGATTGCATGAAATAAAAATCACCATCCCAAATACCCGGACAAGTATTAGCTACACGGGTAGAGATCAGTACCTCTCCATTTCTTCTTTTATACCATGCATCCTGGAAGTCCTGTCGATAATTCCCGGTCTCTACCAATTCATATTTATAGGAGTCTGCGCTGTTGGCCTGTTCAAATTCTTTACAGGCATCGATTACATCCTGCCAGCGTTGTTCTGATTTATTACCATACCAAACCATCAGATTAGAACTGGCTTCGCCATCCAAATAAGGTTGATTGTCATTAAACAACGGACTGGCAGCAAACAATAATACACGAACCTTCAATCCCAGTGCAGCCGCTTTCGTAAACCGTCCGTCTTCTTCTGCCGATGTCTGCCAGGGAAGAACCGAAGCCGCTTCATTACAAAGATTCACAATAAAATTGACGGTTTTTTCAATCGTTTCACGAGGGTAGTTATAATCATCCCCGGGATAAATGGCTCTATCCAGCAAAGGTAATCCCCCAAAATGACGCATCATTTGTGTATATTGCACAGCAATAATCATTTTAGCTTCTCCTTTACGAACTTCTTTTTCCGATTCTGTCATATCGGGAACCCGATCCACATTTTCCAGAAAAATATAAGCTTTACGAATAGCTTCCCAACTACGCTCCTTCGTATAGGCATACATCACATCATAAGTATCGGAAAGTGATGCATTGTATTGTCCGTTATAATAATGGCGTTCGGCACCACACCCCCATCCTAAATAAGATTGGCAAAGATCTGTCGTCGATTCAAGCAGATCGACCCCTAATTTATCTTCTGCCGCATCCCAGCTATACATCACCCCATAAGGTAAGTGTTTGTATGCCGCCACCAAAGCACGTTCAGCAAACTGTTTAGAGGAAAAAATTGTATCCAGAGTAACATCTGCCCCCGGGCCTTTTTCCAAAAAATCATCTCCTATCTTTAGGTCATTACATGCCCCGAAGTATAAAGATCCTGCAATTATAATTATTGGCATTAATAATCTTTTCATACTATTCAATCGTTAAAAGTTAACATTCACCCCAAAATTGTAAATACGAGTATTTGGATACTTATTCTTATTAGTGACCTTCGATTCCGGATCTATGAAGCCAAGATGATCCAGGGTAAATAAGTTGTATCCGTTCATAAATAATCTCAGTTTCTGAATACCTATTTTTTTCAACAGATTCGCATTTAATGTGTATCCGATCTCCATATTCTTCAAACGCAGATAAGAGGCATCTCGAACCCAGAAATCACTCACCTGAGAGTTATGGACTCTGTTGGTTTGAGTCAGACGCGGAAATTTGGAAGCTTGTCCTTTCTCCTCAGTCCAACGCTCATCAGCGATCCACTTCATTAACGGAGCATCTCCGGTATTAAACGGACGGGTAAAGTCTTCTTCAAATAATCTGGATACATGAGTAGCTCCTGTCCAACTCATAGAAAAATCAAAACCTTTATATTCAAATCCCATATTCAAACCAAAAATATATTCGGGATTATCGCTATAACCGAAATAGGTTTTATCATCACCGTCTATCACTCCATCGCCATTCAGGTCTTTGTATAGAATATCTCCCGGTTTAAATGTTCCTGATTGTACAGGAATTCCTTCCAGCGTCGAACCGTCTTCTTTAAAATCCGTTGCTTCAAAAAAGCGATCGAAGACATAACCGAAATTCAATCCGGTAGAACGTCCTGTCTCATACATATAAGGTTCATTTTGTGGAATCTCGTCTTTATAAACAATCTCATTCTTTGAATAAGAAATGTTCCCTTTCAACCAATAACGGAAATCACGACCTATTTTATCATTCCATCCCAAAGAGATTTCATATCCATGATTGTTTACTTTACCTAAATTAACAGCTGGCAGATCTGCCGCAACAAATCCGGGAACCGTATTCTGCTGAATAAGAATATCTTTTCGTTTTTCGAAAAAGACATCCAATGAAAAGCTCAAACGCTGGTCAAACAGATTTAAATCCAAACCATAATTCTGTTTGGCCGCCTTTTCCCAAGTTACATTCGGATTTCCCAATAATAACTCGGAAGCCCCGGGAAAAGATTGTGGTGTATTCACACCAAAATAATAGCCACCCGAACTGGCCGACCAGGAATCCGGTAAATACAAGAATCGTTTATATTCACTCAAAATATCATTACCAACGAGACCATAAGAAGCTCTTAGTTTCAGAAAACTTATAAAGTCGACAGACTTCATAAATTTTTCTTCCGTAATAACCCAACCAAGTGAAGCTGCCGGAAAAAAGCCATATCGTCTTCCTGGTGCAAAATTTTCAGATCCGTTATATCCGACATTAAAATCAACGAGATAACGATCTTTATAGGCATAAGTAGCACGCCCCACCAACCCTAAATATCCTTGCGGAATATCCGTATTTGCTTTGGGGTAATACTGCTTGGTCATATTATAAAGTAACAGACCTCCTACTTTATGATCACCGAACGTACAATCGTAACGTAAGCTGGCTTCCGCATACCAGTCACGCGTTTTTTCTCCCCAACTTTCGGATGGAGATAAAACATTATCTGCTCCATCCAGCTGATAGACAATCGAGTGGTCGAAACTTGGATCATCGATAGCCAGACCTGGATTCGTTAAAGTCGATTTGTAAACCGGTATGTAGAATTCCATAGACCCTCTCCATGATTTACTGCCGGTATAAGATGTATTATAAGCGCCCTTTATATTGAAAGAAAGTCCTTTGGTTATAAAATCTAACTTTTGTGTCAGATCCATATCCAGATTCATCGTATTCTGTGAATAATCGGTATATCCTTTTCCATAATACTGATCCAGCAGATTACGCATCTCCATCGGAATATAGCGATTGTTCAAATGGATCGCTTTTCCGTCTACAAAACCGGGACTGGAAAATGGTTGCACACGAAGAATCTGTATCCACAAATTATTAACATCTGCAAACGGCGGCTCTCTTCTCGTTTCCAAGCGCCCTCCCAGTCCTAATTTCAATGTAGTTGTTTTAGTTACGTTTATATCCAGATTCGCCCGGTAATTATATCGGTTATTCTTATAATTCGGATCATAACTTTCATAAAACTTTTTAAGCAAACCATCCTGAAATAAATAACCCAAGGAAACAAAATACTTGATATCTTTCGTTCCTCCTGAAATATTCAGGTTATGCTGAGTTTGCAAAGAGGAATTTTTAAATAATAATTTTTGCCAGTCGGTATTCGGAAACATAATAGGATCCGCATTTGTCCTGAACATTTCCAGCACATAAGGAGAAAACCGCAGGTCGTTAGGACCTAACGACGGATTATCGCTCAACTGCATTTCATTGAAGTATTTAGCGTGTTCATAACTTCCCACTACTTCCGGAACCCGCATTGCTTCACTGATACCCACAGATGAAGACCAGGATATTTCCGTACGCCCTTCTTTTCCTCTACGTGTTGTGACCAAAATAACGCCATTCGCACCTCGAACACCGAACACGGCCGTTGCAGAAGCATCCTTCAGAACCGTAATATTTTCTATTTCATTCGGATCCATACGAAAAAACGAACGTTCGACACCGTCCACCAAAACTAATGGCTGCGAGCGGGCAGCATCCAATGAAGCACTTCCCCTAACAAATATTTCCGGGTCTTCAGCACCGGGTTGTCCGCTATACTGTACAGTCGAAATACCGGATACGGCTCCCGCCAACATATTACCGATACTGGATGTCGGAGATTTTAGCAGTTCATCTGTATTAATAGAAGAAATAGCTCCCGTTACCGTTACTTTCTTTTGCGTACCATAGGCAATAATCTGTACTTCGTCCAGCATTTCCGCATTATCTTCTAATACTACAGTTATTTTATCTTTTCCGGCATAAGGAATCTCCATGGTCTTGTAACCGATAAAAGAAAAAACCAATACTGTTTTTTCAGAAGGTATTTTAACACTGAAACTACCATCTGCACTCGTCATTGTACCTATAGTCGTTCCTTTTACAATGACATTCACACCTACCATAGGTTCTCCATAAGTATCATTCACGACCCCTGTTACCAAAATATCACGCTGCTGGTTGATCGAAATTCTGGTATCTACATCTTTTTCCCGTTCAGTTATAGCCATATTCTCTGCCCAGGAACTACCCCAAGCCCCCCAAAGGGCTATAAGCGGTAGAATAAAAATTCTAATTTTTCTTTTCATTTAGGCTGAAATAATTTTTTGATTATCAAACAAAATTTGAGATAACATAAAAGAAGGTTAACAACAAAACCTTTTTTTTACAATCGTACTACTCTTTCATCATAAGCATTTTTTTAGGTTGAACATATGCAAAAGACACTATTTTTGGAAAAACAAGAAGAAAATATCTATTCAAAGAGGAAGACAGATCATTCAAACAAGAAAAAAATTGTAAAAACATATCTATCCGACAAAATAAGATTATTCAGCTAACACATTGTACATATGCGTATTCCAGGAAGACTAATCTGTATAAAGAGGATAAATCATTCAATAAAGGAGGACAAATCATCCAAAACTCCAATTAAATCTTAAAACACGGTCTTTCCATACAATCTTATTCAGTTTTTCATAAATTTACCACGTATTACATTTTCCCGATTCCCTTAAAAAGTATATATTCGCATAGTGCAATTTTACATGCTTTACATCTAAAGGAGTTATTATGTCCACAAGAAATTTTTACTCGATATTCTTATCGCTATTTATTCCGCTTATAATATCAGCAACCCCACTTGTTTCATATCATATTCAGCCTATTAATAAACAGGAGCTGTTACCGAGTAAGCAGATCACGCATATTTATCAGGACAGTGAGGGATATATGTGGTTTTGTACAACGAACGGACTATGCCGTTATGATGGTTATACAAATAAAGTGTACAAATCGACTTACACATCCCCCACACTTCTCAACAACAACTGGGTCAATACACTAATTGAAGACAAAAACAACAAACTATGGATCGGAACGGTGAACGGTATCAATATACTGGATAAAAAGACTGGAAAAATGGAAACCGTAGATCGAAATAAATTAGCAGGCAAACATGTTTGGACCTTCCTTTATACCAGAGATAATATTTTATGGATCGGAACCTCTAACGGATTATACCGATATGACGAAAAAGCAGATTCATTCTATGTTTATCAGAATAAGATCCTTAAAACGAACAGCATTTACGGAGATGACATTCGCGTACTTTATGAAGATTCCGACGGTTTTATATGGATAGGAACATGGGGAAATGGCCTGTGCCGCCTGAACCCACGCACAGAAGAATTCATAAACTGTCCCTATTTGGGAGATGAAGGAAGAATCGGGGCCATTTATGAAGATAAAGATAAAAATTTGTGGCTTGGCACAGTAAATCATTTATTCAAGATTGAAAACCACACGAATCCATTGAAAATACTTTATACAAGGTATGACAAAGATATCAAATACGAACGATTAATACACTCGATCACTCAGGATAAAAACGGAAACCTTTTGGTTGGAACAAGCCTGGGACTCGACATAATTACTTATCCGTTAATTCCTGATAATTATCGGTCCTCTTTTCAAGATTCAACACGAACAGTAACCAACTATGAAATAAACGATCTGTATAAAGGGAAAAACGGTATGATCTGGATGGCTACACAAAATTCAGGTATTTATCTAATGTATGAAAAAGAACAGCCATTCAGTAATCACCCATTCTATTCCATCGATGACTTCAAACAACCATTATCTGTCACAGCTATTTACAAATGGAACAAAGATGAATTTTTACTCGGAGTAGAAAAGGTCGGATTAGTCAAATACAATATCCGTACCAACCGTTTAACTTCCCGTGCAAATGATCCTGACTTAAAAAAATTCCCTGACAGAATCGGAAATATACAAATTATATTCAAACATCCTTTACGTGATGAATTATTGATGGGTTCCGAATACGGAGGTTTATTATCCTGCACATTACAGAATAATAAAATAACCTCGGTAAAACAGCATTTCCCTTTTTGGGGAGGATGGATCGCCGGAGATATAATAAAAGATATTTGTTGTGATGAAGCACAGAATATATGGATTGGAAGCAATTATGGAATTAATATACTAACAGCAGAACAAGATACATTGTCGTATGTTAACCTTAATCAAGGTGAAATGATAGAAGTTCAATCCATTTGCCACGATTACAAAAATCAAATGTGGCTGGGGACCAAGAATAACGGTATATTTCTGGCCGATGCTTCCCAGGGCGTAAAAGGATTAACATTCAGAAACTACAATCAGGAAAACGGAACTATCAACAGTAATGAAATAAAATGTATATATCAGGATAATAAACACCGCCTTTGGGCTGGCACCAAAGGCGGTGGATTAAGCATGCTTAATCGCGAAACAGATAAATTTGAACTGATCGATTGTATGCAGGAAATTCCGGGTGATGCAATTTTCAGCATTGCAGAATCCAATGGCCTATTATATATCGGAACAAACCAAGGGCTTGTACAATACAATCCGGAAGGAGAAAAAGGTGCACAAATAAAAATATTTACCACAGAAGACGGTTTACTGGATAATGCATTCAATCAGGGAACAGTTTTGTCTGATCTGGATAATCAGCTTCATTTCGGTATGGCCAATGGCTTTTGTTCCTTCTATCCGAAGGATATAAAAGAGACATCGAGTAAAGTGAAAACGGTTATCTCGGATCTTAAAATCTTCCATAACTCATTCGATAATCTTCCAATGAGCAAACAGAGAAACCTGTCCCCCCAGTTACATCCCTCATACTCGAAGTCCAT
Organism: Parabacteroides sp. AF14-59; assembly: GCF_003479515.1. Lineage (NCBI taxonomy): Bacteria > Pseudomonadati > Bacteroidota > Bacteroidia > Bacteroidales > Tannerellaceae > Parabacteroides > Parabacteroides sp. AF14-59. The sequence continues at coordinate 71,557 of NZ_QUHH01000028.1, forward strand.
TACTTTATCCAATAACGATTACAATTTCGGGATTGAGTTCGCTTCCCTCACATTCAAAAATCCGGAAAAGAATCGGTATGCATATATGTTGGAAGGTTTTGATAAAGAGTGGCATTATGTTGATGCTAATCACCGTTACGCTTATTACACCAATTTAAGAAGTGGCACCTATCGTTTTTTGGTAAAGGGAACGAACGAAAACAGTTTTATGGGAGAACAACCGGAAATACTCCATATAAAAGTGCTTCCCCCCCTTTATGCTACCTGGTGGGCTTATTGCTTATATTTCCTGATAATCTGTCTTATTTTATGGATTACTTTCCGAATATTCCGATATAAACTGGAAATAAAGGAAGCCCTCAAACTGGAACAAATAGAGCATGCCAAATCAGAAGAACTTGCACAGGAAAAACTGAAGTTTTTCACAAATATCAGCCACGAGCTTTTAACGCCACTTTCTCTGATAACTTGTTCCGTTGAAGAATTAAGGTTAAAATATAATAGCAAAGACAGTGTCTTCAATGTAATGAAAACCAATATACAACGGCTGAACCGTCTGCTAGAACAAATTCTGGAATTCAGGAAAGCCGAAAACGGAGGTCTTAAACTAACCGTATCATTTGGAGATATAGGATCCTTTATTACCAAGATATGCAATGATAATTTCCTGATTTTAGGAAAAAGTAAAAATATAGAACTTATCATTGAGAATCCGAAACCACACATTCCCGGATGGTTCGATAAAGATAAAGTAGACAAGATCATCTACAATCTTTTATCGAATGCATTCAAGTATAACAAAATAAACGGTAAAGTAAAAATCACACTTTCACCGGAAGGGGCTGTCTCTGATTTCGAATACAAACGACTGACCGTTACGGTTGGCAATACCGGTATTGGCATAAGTGAGAAACATATTCATTCGATATTCCAACGTTTTTATGAGATCAATTACAAAGATTCTGAAAAACGAGGCAATGGCATCGGCTTATCACTCACCAAAAACCTGGTGGAATTGCATAACGGTACCATCCAGGTAACAAGCATTCCAAATGAATGGACCGAGTTCTCATTTTCCATTCCTCTGGAAAAAACAGCTTACCGGGAAGAGCAGATAGAAGATAACAGCGGCATCCATTCTCCGGAGATCCTTCCGGACATTGCAACAACAGAATGTGCAGAGACAACCCTGCCAGAGAAATCGGAAGAAAGTCAGACTGATAAAAAACATACAATCCTGGTCATCGAAGATAATGAAGAACTTTTACAGTCTATCCGGAATCTACTTGCGACACAATTTATTGTTTATACGACAACAAACGGTTCCGAGGGTATCGATATCGCGCAAAGTAAGAATCCAGAACTCATATTAAGCGATATCATGATGCCGGGTATGAACGGATTCGAAGTCTGTCGAACGATCAAACAAGAGATCAGCACTTCCCACATTCCTGTCGTACTTCTTTCTGCAAAAATATCAGATGAAGATAAACTGGAAGGATTCCAGGTCAGTGCGGATGCTTATATCACTAAACCATTTAACTTCCAGTTGTTGAAAGCTCAGCTACTCAGTATTATAGAAAACAGGGTACTCACGGCACAGAAGTTCAAAAGCACGCCTCTTACCCAAAGTATCCAGGTTTCATTGACATCCATGGATGAGAAGATATTGAACCGGGCCATTGATGCTGTTGAAAAGAATATCGAAAATCCGGAGTTCGACCTACAGGCATTTACAGAAGAAATGAATATCTCAAACTCGATGCTGTACAGGAAATTGAAATCTCTGACCAATTTATCACCGAATGAATTCATCCGGAATATCCGGTTAAAAGCATCATGCAAATTATTACTCGAGCAAAAAGGCAATATCTCTGAAGTTGCTTACCGTGTAGGTTTCAACGATGCCAAATATTTCAGCAGATGTTTCAAAAAAGAATTTGACATGACCCCTATGGAATACATCGAACAAAATAAAACTAAAGAATCCTGAATCTTCAATGCCAATCCATATTCTGTTATTAATGACGGTAAGCTTCGAGCGCTTTCTTAACGGAACCGTATATAAGCAACAGATTATGAGATTCATTGTAGCCGATTCCTAATTCTTCAGCCAACATACGAACGCCCCGGTCAACCAGTTTCTGATTGCTCAGTTGCATATTGATCATCCGGTTTCCTTTTACACGTCCCAATTGGATCATTACGGAAGTTGATATCATATTCAGGATCATCTTTTGTCCTGTCCCCGATTTCATACGGGAACTTCCCGTCACAAACTCCGGTCCGACAATCATTTCAATGGCTATATCTGCTTCTGCTGCCATCGGAGAATCGGGATTACTGGAAATAGAAGCCGTCAGGATCCCATGCTCACGTGCTTTTCGCAAAGCACCGATCACATAAGGAGTAGTACCGGAAGCTGCGATCCCGATCACTATATCTTTAGAAGTAATCTGGTGTTCCTGCAGTTCTTCCCATCCCCGGTTTACATCGTCCTCTGCATTCTCTACCGGATTGCGAAGCGCTTTCTCCCCCCCAGCAATCAGACCGATCACCAATGTGGAAGGCATTCCGAAAGTCGGAGGTATTTCGGAGGCGTCAAGTACTCCCAAACGTCCGCTGGTTCCTGCACCCAAATAAAAGATACGCCCTCCCTGTTTCATCCGGGGTACGATCTGCAATACCAGTTTTTCTATCTGGGGTATTGTTTTCTGAACAGCCGATGCAACCTTTTGGTCTTCCGTATTTATATCTTCCAACAACTCCCGGACTGATTTACATTCCAGGTTGTCATAGTATGAATCTTGCTCTGTTATTTTAGTAAATGCCATATAGAATATGTATTACGCACGATATTAAAACAGATGCAAAACTAACAAAATTTATGACCGGAAACCTCATCAGCATCCACAAACATCGGATGAATCGTTTTCCGGTCATAAACCTACATTTTATTTACATATCTCTTTCAGCCATTGTAAACGGGCAGCATCCTGCTCTGGATAAGTCCAGTGCCCGGTTTCCAGATAAAGATGTAACTCCTTTGCGCCGGGAATAACATTATATGCAGAATACATAGACGTAGGAGGACAAGTGACGTCATTATATCCCCAGCTATACCATCCCGGAGCATTGACACGACGGGCAAAATTAACTACGTCAAAATAAGCCAATGTCTCAACTTCATTCGGTCCGGGTTGTGCATTCCGGTAATAGTGAGGCCAGCCACCTGCACGGTTATGCAAATACCCCGCATAATCACATAAGGCCGGATATAAAGCTGCCAGGAATTTAATGCGGGGTTCTAATCCTGCAGTTACAATAGAGAGGGCACCACCCTGGCTTCCACCTGTCACACCTACCGTCGATCCGTCAAATTCAGGCAGGGAATAAATAAAGTCCACAGCTTTTACACAACCTAAATAAACCCGCTTATAGTAATGAGCATCGCGGTCATTCTTATTGATTCCGGGATATCCGTTCAAAGCTCCTGATGCCAGATTATTATACACCTCCTGCGGCAGATTCACAGGAATACCATGAATACCTATCTCCAGGGTAATCACATCATCTCCCAGATTAATTCCGCCATACGGACGTATACCGGCCCCAGGAACCTGAAGTATAGCGGGATATTTCCCGTCTTTCTTCGGAACGACCAGTATTCCATACATTCTGGAACCATACCGCTCATTCTGAAAACTGATATGATACACATTTTGAGTAGAAGTACATCTTTCCGGCATTAATACCATTTTAGGATCCAACGGTATTTTACGGGCATCAGCGATCGCCTGGTTCCAGAAGCTGTCGAAATCTTTCGGATCCTCTGTTGTCGGCTGTATACGTTCTTCATCCACAGCCACAGTTGCCATTCCTTCATAATTACGGCCTTCCACTTTAGCGATCACTTTACAACGCAGAAATCCGGGTTCTTTCAGAGAGGCCTTCAATGTTGTCTTTCCGTTCTTCAACAGAACATCTTTTTCTGTCTTAACCGGGAAATATTCCGGTCCCAATTCATAATCGACAACTACATCTTCCAATAAATTTTCATTTCTGAAAACCTGGACAGTAAAAGTCACCTCCTCTTTTGCCTTATATTTCCAGTCAGTCCGGTCAGGCGAAACCACGACATCAATCAATTTACGGGCAGGCTGCGCCTCTACCCTTAACGAACTACCCCATAACAATGCGATGAGGAAGCAGAATGAGAATAACACTTTTTTCATGCAGACAATTTATTAAATATAAGATTACAAACGCAACAAATATAAAGACAATCAACCAAATATCAAAGGATACATCAGCCATGATAAGAAATCAATCCTTCCATCGGACTCCGGGCAACAGTCCCAATACGGATCCCCAGATCGAAAGCGATATCTTTTAATATATCCTGATAATACCAGGCTACCGAACCTACCAGATGAACCGGCAGATTAAAACAATCGTATTGTTTCACATTTCGGGTAAAAAATGCCAGAAAACTACGGGTTACCAGCTCCCAGATAGCCGGTTCATCCAAATGTTCCAATATAAAAGGAGAAAATCCTGCCAGAAAACGGTTGGGAAACGGTCGCCGATACACACTATCCATAATCAACGCTGGAGTCAGTTCATATTGTGTAAGAAACTGGTTTTTAAGGTCTGGAGGTAGCTGATCTTTTAATACATTCCCAATCAAGAGTTTACCCAATACGGCACCACTTCCTTCATCTCCCAGGATAAAACCCAGGGGAGAGACATTCTTTACAACCTCTTTCCCATCATACTGGCAAGAGTTCGAACCAGTCCCCAGAATACAAGCTATCCCCGGTCTGCTACCGCACAATGCACGTGCCGCCGCCAGTAAATCGCTGCCGACCTCAACGGGTGCAGACAAATACCGGTTGACAGAACGCCGGATCATTTCATTCTTTTCCGGGAAAGCACAACCCGCCCCGTAAAAATATACGGCGGAAGGCATAAGGTCTTTTAATGCTGGCAATAATCCGGTTTCTATCTCCTTTCCCATTTCCTCTTCGGTCTGAAAAAACGGATTCATACCCCGAGTCTGAAAACGGAGAACAGATTCTCCCTTCTCTACCATACACCAATCCGTCTTGGTTGAACCACTATCGGCTATCAGTATCATATTTTACTCTGTTACAAATTATTCTTTCTTTTTCTCTTTCCTGGCAAATGCCGGATCTATCTTCAAACAAGCTGTCACCGCCAATGTGATCAGACAACATCCCATCACCCACCAGAAAAAAGTCACATATCCCAGTGTTTCCTGTAACCATCCGGCAATCATCCCGGGAAGCATCATGCCTAACGCCATAAAAGCCGTACATATCGCATAATGTGCTGTCTTATGTTCCCCTTCGGAATAATAGATCAGGTAAAGCATATAAGCAGTAAACCCGAACCCATATCCGAACTGTTCGATAAAAACACAGACATTGATCGTGATCAGACTTTCCGGCAATACAGTACTCAGGTAGATAAAAACCAGGTCAGGCAATGTGATCGCCAAAGCCATCGGCCACAGCCATTTCTTCAAACCTCCCTGTGAAGCAACAATGCCTCCGATAATTCCTCCCAGGGTCAGACCGATAATGCCGATCGTCCCATAGACCAATCCTAATTCCGAGGTGGTCAATCCTAATCCTCCCACTTCCCGGGGATCGATCAGGAACGGTGTCACCAATTTTACCAGCTGTGCTTCGGGAAAACGGTACAGTAACATAAAAAGGATCGCTACTACAGCTTGCTTCTTCTTGAAAAAAGAAACAAATGTAGCCAGGAACTCTTTGAAAATAGTGGTAGCCGTCACTGTGACAGCTGCCTTATCAGAAGCCGGTACAGGCAATATATACTTATGATACAGACAAAAACCGATAAATAAACCAGCCATGATCAGGAAAGTGATCGACCATGCCAACGGGATCTTACCGGTAGCCACTTCAAGAGCCCCGGCCAGCATGACCAGCAACCCTTGACCTGCTATCGTCGCAATCCGATAGAAGGTACTGCGTATCCCCACATAAAAAGCTTGTTCATGCGGATCGAGAGCCAGCATATAAAAACCGTCTGCTGCAATATCATGTGTAGCCGAACTAAAGGCTACCAGCCAGAAGATAGCCAACGACAATTGAAAGGCATAGTCCATCGGCAACGTAAACGCAATCCCGGCAAGCCCTGCCCCGATCAGAAACTGCATTGTAATCACCCACCAGCGTTTCGTTTTCAATAAGTCGACGAAAGGACTCCAAAAAGGCTTAATAACCCACGGCAGGTAAAGCCAACTGGTATACAGGGCGATATCCGTATTACTAATTCCCATGCGTTTGTACATAATGACTGAGATCGTCATCACCGCCACATAAGGAAGTGCTTCCGCAAAATACAAGGTAGGTATCCAACTCCAGGGAGAAGTTCGCTTCGTCTGATTCATAAAGAGTATAATTTAGATTTACTGATTAACAAATCCATCTCCTCTTCCGGGAGACAGGTTTCACGAAGAATCTGCTGAAGATCGTCTGCCGTTACCTTCCGGAAATCCTTTTCCAAAGGAGTCACAAAGATACCTGCCATCTCAACGGTTGCCGGACTGATCAATATGTTAGCGTCTCCCTCTGCATAATAACAGGAAGGATGTAAATTCTTTCTTGGATAAATACACGTAATCCATTTACCATCTTCCTTCCATGATAACACATTCATCATCGGTTCATATTCTCCAGGTTTACAGTCCATAAGTCCATAAAGATGGTCGAACAGAAAAACGGCATCTTCCATCTTTCCGGAAATAATCATAAACACAGGTTGCAAAAAATCACGTAAGGCATATAATACGGACTGTCCTTTCACTTTCACTTCTTCTCTGAATGCCAAGGACCAGTTTACCTCAAGAGGTAAAAAGCCTTTACTTCCAGCCTGGAAGTGCATATGATCGGGAGCCGAAGCTCCGCATTTCGGACCGTTATAAAAGACAATAAATTCGTCTAGTGCCTCCGCCAGCGCCAGCATATCGGTATAACGTCCCCGAATACACTGGTCCTGATGTGCCCGAACGGGAATCGTCAGATGCTCAGGAAAAATGGGATAAGGGTTAACGATGATCTGGTATTCATCACCGAAGTCGATCCATTGCTGATTGCCAGGGCGATTGGCCTCACAAAGAAAACAGGGACGGGCTGCCAACGAAGCTTTATCTATCTTTGCTGCCGACGACCGGATACGTTCCGGATTGAACTGTAACTCCACTTCATATCCATTTACCATGAGCTTCCGCGATTGTACCCGATCAAGAGCTGCATAATTCGTTCGTGCCAGTTCCCAATTCTTGCAATGGTAGCTTATCAGTTCCCGGACTTGCTGAGTTATATTTCCATTCATAATTCAGATTCCTTAAAAACAGATTTAGATAAAACCTCTCATGAATAATTCGATCGTACGCAAGCTGTCTTTATAAGCATTATGCTCATTCATCTTCCGTATATCGAGTGCTGCATCCGTATTATCTTCCCAACGTCGGCAAAGATACAGGACATCATAAATACGTCCGATACGATATGTCCTGGAGATAGCCAAACCGATCGCATAGTCTTCTCCATAACTCACATTCGGCATTTTCAATTCACGCAGGATCGGAGTATAAAAAGCACGAGGTGCTCCCAGCCCATTGATCCGAAGCGCATTATTACGACCATTCTCTACCGTCCATTCGCGATGGTCAATGATTCCGGGTGGTATTTCATTCAGGTCGAAGTCGGTCATCTTATAGGTTCCAATCACCATGGCACACTCTTCCTTATAGAAAGTATCCACTATTTTCTGTAAAGTATCCGGACCACTATAGACATCATCACTGTCAAGTTGTACGGAAAACTTACCGCACATCGGATGTGCCACCGCCTCATTCCAACAACCGCCAATACCCAGATCATCCCGTTCAGGAATTAAATGAATCAGACGGTCGTCCGTAGCATAACGGTTAATCAATTCAGTCGTTCCGTCAGTCGAATGATTGTCTACAATGATCAGATTGAATTTAAAGCTCGTCTCCTGGCTCAATACCGAACGGATGGCGTCTTCGATCGTACGTACGCGGTTACGAACCGGAATGATTACCGACGCTTCATACTTAAATCCTCTCGATTTAACTTTCGCCTTTTGGGGTTTTCTGGTCAATAAAGCTCCATTAAACAACAACAATAATCTGCATGCAGATTCCATTTCAAGCTGTACCTCACGGTTTTTCGGATCTACATAATCAAACTGTTTTTCACCACTCTTACGTACATCCATTTCTTCATAAGTATACAGATATTCTCTAAAGTGAAAGAATTCGTAACGCTCGTACACATACAAGCGTAAATGATAAAATCCTGCATATTTATAGGAAACCGGATATTTCCTTCCGAATCTTTTTAAGAATTTGAAATAATTCTCAAAAGCGTCATAAGAGATTATCATCAAAGGTCCGAAATCAAAATCGTCACGTAAGCTTCCAGGCTGGTAATCGTTTACCGGATGTTCCTGCCTGATCCCGCCGGTCAGGAGATAATGATCGGCATAAACCACTTTACACAGTCTACATTCAGACATGGAAATCATCCGCTCCAATCCGTTCTGCCCAAACTTTAAAGGAGTATATCGGAGATAATATAATACATTGAGATTATCCGCCAACTGATATATCGACCTCATAGTCTGTGTACTGGTCAATGTGTCAATTTGTAGAATCTCACATCCTTCATAAGGTTCCGCTTCCGGGTTGGAAGTCATTAAATATATTTTGTCTGTCAATCCGGTACTTCTCAGTTCGTCGACCGTCGGTTTCACCTGTTCCGGAGAAATATAGGGTATAAAGCAGTTTATTCTATCCATAGGTATTAAATGGTATTACATATTAAGACTGTAAACTTAAACAAAAAGTATGTGATAAACGATAAGGAAAAGTCATTTTCGATCTAATAAACAACAAAAGGGTTGCCTCATTACAAGACAACCCTCTTTATATGATAACAAGAATCTCTTCTTATTCTTCTCCTATCAGGATTTCCAGGATCTGAACAGCAGCCTTAGCCACTGAAGTACCCGGACCGAAGATAGCAGCAACACCTGCTTTATACAGGAAGTCATAATCCTGTGCAGGAATTACACCACCGGCAATAACGATGATGTCCTCGCGACCTAATTTCTTCAGTTCTTCAATTACCTGCGGGATCAATGTCTTATGTCCGGCAGCCAAAGAAGAAACACCCATAACGTGAACATCGTTTTCAACAGCCTGACGGGCAGCTTCTGCCGGAGTCTGGAACAATGGTCCCATATCCACGTCGAAACCACAGTCTGCATAACCAGTAGCAACAACTTTAGCACCACGGTCGTGTCCGTCCTGACCCATCTTAGCGATCATGATACGAGGCTGGCGACCTTCTTTCTTTGCAAACTTTTCTGTCAGCTCGCAAGCCTTGATAAAGTCTGCGTCTTTCTTTGTTTCTGATGAATACACGCCTGAAATAGTTCTGATGATTGCTTTATAACGTCCTACAACAACTTCGCAGGCATCCGAGATCTCTCCCAAGGATGCACGCAGGCCGGCAGCCTTAACAGCCAGTTCCAGCAAGTTGCCTTTCTTAGTTTTTACACATTCAGTGATATCGGCCAATGCCTGCTGAACAGCTGCCTCATCGCGGTTTTCACGCAATACCTTAAGTGCAGCTACCTGTTCGTTACGAACGGCTGTATTGTCGATTTCAAGGATATCGATCGGATCTTCTTTCGGCAGACGGTATTTGTTAACACCGACGATTGTCTGAACGCCAGAGTCGATACGAGCCTGAGTACGAGCTGCAGCTTCTTCGATACGCATCTTCGGAAGACCAGTTTCGATAGCTTTTGCCATACCGCCCATACTTTCGATTTCCTGGATCAAAGCCCAACCTTTGTGTACCAGTTCATTTGTCAAAGACTCTACATAATAAGAACCTGCCCACGGGTCGATTTCCTTACAGATCTTCGTTTCTTCCTGGATATATATCTGGGTGTTACGAGCGATACGTGCAGAAAAGTCTGTCGGCAATGCGATAGCTTCGTCCAGCGCGTTGGTGTGCAGAGACTGTGTATGTCCCAGTGCAGCAGCCATAGCCTCGATACAAGTACGACCTACGTTGTTGAACGGATCTTGTTCCGTCAACGACCATCCTGAAGTCTGGCAGTGAGTACGCAATGCCAGTGATTTCGGGTTCTTGGCGCCAAAGCTCTTCACAATCTTCGCCCACAACATACGTGCAGCACGCATCTTGGCGATTTCCATAAAGTGGTTCACACCGATAGCCCAGAAGAATGACAGACGCGGAGCGAATGCATCCACATCGATACCTGCGTTCACACCGGCACGAAGATATTCCATACCGTCACACAGTGTATAAGCCATTTCAATATCTGCTGTAGCACCGGCTTCCTGCATATGGTAACCGGAGATAGAGATAGAATTGAATTTCGGCATCTTCTGTGATGTATATTCGAAGATATCTGCAATGATCTTCATAGAGAATTCAGGCGGATAAATATAGGTATTACGCACCATGAACTCTTTCAGGATATCGTTCTGAATCGTACCGGCCATTTCTTCCAACTTAGCGCCCTGTTCCAGACCTGCATTGATGTAGAATGCCAATACAGGAAGAACACCACCGTTCATGGTCATGGAAACAGACATCTTGTTCAAAGGAATACCAGCGAACAGAACTTTCATGTTTTCCAGTGAACAGATGGAAACACCAGCTTTACCTACGTCACCGACTACACGTTCGTTGTCGGCATCGTATCCGCGGTGTGTCGGAAGGTCGAATGCAACAGACAGACCTTTCTGACCGGAAGCCAGGTTACGACGATAGAATGCATTTGATTCTTCTGCTGTAGAGAAACCGGCATACTGACGGATCGTCCAGGGACGCATAGCGTACATACCGCTATACGGGCCACGCAGATAAGGAGGCAAACCGGAAGCATAGTGCAGATGCTCCATACCTTCCAGGTCATCTTTCGTATAAACAGGTTTCACCTCGATATGCTCAGGTGTTTTCCAATCGGCTTCAATACCATTGGCTTTTGCCCATTCGGCAGCATTGGTAGCTGCAAAACCGGCATTCTTGATATCTATGTTTTTAAAATTTGGTCTCATAATTGTTTCTACTTAAGCGATTCCTAATTTTGCGTTGAAAGCCTTCAATGTTTCAAGCACGTTGCTCTTTACATTTACATATTGATCGATACCTACTGCTTTCAAGTCATCCATACAAGCAGGCATACCAGCTACAACAAATTCAGCTCTTCCAGCCAATGCCTTGTAAGCTGCAGGAGCAAATTCAGCATATTCGTCATCACTCGAGCAAAGAACAACGATTTCAGCACCTGCCTTTACAGCTGCTTCAACGCCGGCTTCTACTGTTTCGAAACCTAAGTTATCAATTACCTTGTATCCTGCACAAGCAAAGAAGTTACTTGAGAACTGTGAACGGGCAATACGCATAGACAGGTTACCGATAGTCAACATAAACACTTTCGGAGTTTTACCGCTATTTTCCGTAGCCAGACGCAATGCTTCAAATTCAGATGCACCACGAGAGAAATCAAGAGGAGTAACCGTTGATTCACCACAAGAGTGACCACCGCCACAACAGCAGGATGCTGTTTCTTTGATCTTACCGGCAGCTACTTCTGTGAAGTTCGGGAACTGGTTAGAACCCAGCAGGATTTCGCGACGGGTAGCAACCGCTTTCTTACGGGCTACGTTAGAAGCATTTACTGCATTCTGTATGTTACCGTTAGCCACTTCAGCACCGAAACCGCCTTTGTCTTCTACTTCCAGGAACAGTTTCCAGGCAACGTCAGCCAACGAGTTAGTCAGTACTTCTACATAATAAGAACCGGCAGAAGGATCGACCACCTTATCCAGGTGACATTCTTCTTTCAGTAACAATTGCTGGTTACGTGCAATACGTTCTGAGAAATCATCCGGAGTCTGATAAGTCTTATCGAACGGACGAACAGTGATAGAATCGACACCGGCCAAAGCAGCAGACATCGCTTCAGTCTGAGAACGCAACAGGTTTACGTGAGCATCGTAAACAGTCATGTTCCATTCGGAAGTCTGAGCATGTGCATTCATCTTGCAAGCACAGTTACATGCAGGATTGTAAGCAGCAACGATCTCGGCCCACAACCAACGGGCAGCACGGAACTTTGCTATTTCCATGAAATAGTTAGAGCTGATACCCAGATTGAATTTGATCTTCTTGGCAACTTCGTCTGCACTGAAACCGGCTTCAGTCAGTTTAGCCATCAGTTCGTTACCCCAAGCCAATGAATAACCCAGTTCCTGAGTGATATAAGCACCGGCATTGTTGAAGTAGAAACCGTTTACAGCTAATACTTTATAACCAGGTAAAGCCTGTCCTGCTTTGAGCACAGCAGATGCAGCTTCCACCCAATTTCCATTTTCTTTACCTTTTACCAAAGGTTTCTTGAAAGGATCGTAGTTGACAGAACCGAAACATTTGTTCAGGTCTACGTCTTTTCCTTTCAGACAGTATTCCAGGATGCCGATCAACTTTTCAGCCTTGCAGTTGCAAGTGTTGAAGTTCAGTTCTACAGCTTCCGGACAGATACCATCCAGTAATGTTGCAATATTTTCGGCATTTACTTCATCACCTTTGATGATGAAACCGAGTGAAGTAATGCCTTTGTTCAGAATGTCAAGCGCTTTTTCGTTGGCTTCTTTGAAACAAGTTACTTCGATGTTCTGGCGTACCTTCCAATCGTTATCCTTCTTTGTTCCGCGAACATAAGGGAATTCACCGGGAAGAGACTCGGTAGTCTTCAAACCTTCGATGTCTTCTGCACGATAGAAAGGATTTACATTAAATCCTTCGCCTGTCTTCCAAACAAGCTTTTTCTCAAACGGGGCACCTTTCAGGTCAGCCGTAATCTTCGCCATCCATTCTTCAGTAGAGACCGGAGCGAATTCTGAGAAAAGTTTTTCTTTTAGTTCTGCCATAATATTAGTTATTTTAATACTGGTATTAGTAATTGTTCAATAGTATATTGTTCAATAACAGAGGGCAAAGGTAGAATAAATAAACAGGAAGAACAATGAAAAATAAACGAAATTGCTCTTCCTTTTAACGCCTTTTAGTGGTATAAGGACTATTATTGTATCATTCTGACAGGGCATGATAAAATTCTTTTCATTTTTCCCGCATAAAGAGAACATCGAAAAGAAATAATCATTAATTTTGCAACGTCAAACAATGAAAACTAAGACACGAAACGGTGCATTCGTCTAGTGGCCTAGGACGCCGCCCTCTCACGGCGGAAACTCGGGTTCGATCCCCGGACGCACTACTAAAACGCCTGTTGAATGATTTCGGCAGGCGTTTTTTCAAAGGTATCCGACAAACATTTACAGGACAAATGATTTTTAGCCCCATTGCTATGGGATTTTTTCCCCATTAGAATGGACCTTATTCCCCACTGCAATGGGGGAAATTCCCCAATTTTTTTATGGACTTGGGGAATAATGAAACGGGAGCAAGTTGCAGCCTGTGCCTATACACCTATATTAAACAAAAAAAGCGACCTTTAAAGGGCCGCTTTTACTTTTGCTATAATTCGGATTAATATCTTCTTCCGCCACCGTTGTTACCATAGCCTCCGCGATTACCGCCACCGTAGCCACCGCCACGATTGCCACCACCGAAACCACCGCCACGATTACCACCACCGAAACCACCACGGCTTCCGCCACGGTCTTCTCTCGGACGTGCTTCTGTTACGTTGATTACTTTTTCATCATAAGTAGCCTGGTTTAATTCTTCGATAGCCTTCCGGCCCATTTCGTCATCCTTTAATTCTACAAAACCGAATCCTCTTGAACGGCCTGTTTCTCTGTCTGTGATAACTCTAGCAGAAAGGATTTCACCATAATCTGCGAATAAATCGTTTAAGTCAGCGTCTGTGACGTTGTAACTCAAATTTGAAATGTAAAGATTCATTTATAAAAACTTATTTAGTTAATTGTTTATTGAGGATGAATAGAATAATAGTTGAATGAATATACTTTACAAATCTAAATTGCGAGTAAAACTTCAAATACAAGTTTAAATCAATCTCAATATACTGCAAATGTAAGATTTAATTTGAAACTATGATACTTTATGGCAATCTTTTTCTAACAAATCTTTTTCCTAAAACTCTTGTAAACAAACAATGATCATTTTTAAGGCCTTGTATCTACAAAGGCTCGATTTAGAAAAAAAATCTTTTGCCGGAAGCTCCTTTTTATAAAACACACTAAAATAACAGGCGGAATATATCATTTCCGCTTTTATTTCAGTTTTAATGTCATACCATAAACATAAAAGAGAGTTTGTCATGACGAAAGGAACAATTGGATTAAACGCAGGTACCATCTGGAATCTGTTGCTGGATGGTGGATGTTGGAGTTTTGAGGAGTTGAAGAAAGCAACTTCTTTGTGTGAAGCTGATTTATGGTCTGCAATCGGTTGGCTAGCCCGCGAAAACAAGATTCAGATCAAAAGTGCCAGTAGCCAGATCGCTTTTTGTCCGGGGATGAATTTCAATTATTAAAAGATGCCCTTTGATAAAAATAAAAAGCGACCTTTTCCAGATCGCTTTTTTTATTGTTTAACGGAATAATGAATTCACCACCAGACTGTCACCGTCATTCGGTGCGGGTTCCAGATCCAGTAACCGGGAAATGATCAAATATAAATTGACATTAGCCATTACCGGCAATTCCACATTCTTTTTAAAAGACGGACCTGCCGCATAAAAGATAGCCTCCATCTCAGGTGCGAAATTATCATAGCCGTGAGTTGCTCCCGGATAAGGATAAGACTTTTCACGAAAATGCAGATAGGTCCCTATATGGGGAAGTACGACCAGGTCACCTATCCGGGGATTACTCCCATAGACGTATTCTGCCGGTATTTCGTTTTTCTTCCAGACCATAACATTCGGGACTTTTTTCAGAATATTATAAGCTGTCTCCGTATAACTTTTCTTCGGATAGAGCAAAGTCGGGACACCGTCAAAAATATAATCGAAACTATCGCGGGGCAAATAATCGTTCAGATTGACATATTTCTCCGGCGTACAGGTTGCCATCCCATGATCGGAAAGGACTATAAAATCGATTTTATCAAAAACAGCCAGTTTACGGGCTTCATTAAAGAAATGATTCAAAACCCGGTCCAGTTCTTCTACTTTTTGCAAGGTTGCCGAAGAATCCGGTGTACAGATATGCCCGATCCCATCGGGTTCCTCTATATACCACATAACCAGATGAGGACGTATATCTTCCGGCAAACGTAACCACGCTACCACAGAATCGGCACGGTCCGAATAAGGAACATGCTTATCAAAAGGTTTCCAGATAGAAGGCTGACGTCCCTGAATCGAATACTCGCTGCCCACCCAGAAAAAAGAAGCTGCATGCACACCTTGCTTCTCTGCCGTATTCCAGATCGGTTCACCTCCGTAAAAGCCCGGTGTCGGATCTGCCATGCGATAAATACTATCCAGGTCGGGAGCATAGAAGAAATTATTGATCAGACCATGATGGTCCGGATGCAAGCCGGTCGCCATACTGTAATGGTTAGGGAAAGTAACGCTGGGAAACGAGGGACGAAAAGCGGCACGTATCCCGACTTTCGCCAGAGAATCCAATGTCGGAGTATAAGCACGGTCGGGATAATCGGAACGGAAACCATCCATAGAAAGGACCACGACGTAACGGTCATTATGTTTTGACGAAGAACAACCGGAAAAAGTAATGCCGGCCAGAATCACGCATCCTAAAAGCAAACTTATATATCTTTTCATAATCATATCACCTCAAAAAGAAAGAGGTTCACAAAGATAGTGAACCTCTTCCGATTATTTAATTCAAATCATAAAATACGCGTTAGAAAATATAACGTAAACCTATCTGAGCCTGCCAGCGTGAAGTTATAGCCGTATTCGTATACATATCACCCGGATCACGGAACTGATAAGTAAACTGACCATCTTTACCTGCAAAAGCAGCTACAGGAGTCAGATCATAACCTGTGGAAGTCTGATGATATAATCCCCATTTCTTATTGAACAAATTCCCAACATTCAATATATCAAAATTAACTTGCAATGTATGTCTTCTACCAGCCACATTCATAAAGAAATTTTGTGCAATATGGAAATCAAAATGATGCTCGAACGGCATTACCAATTGATTACGCTTAATATGATCTCCCTTTGTATCCCTGATATCTTTATTTCCTTCAATCCATTTGACAAAAGCATCTTTTTGCTCTGCCGCGGTAGAAGTGACCTTTCCGTTAGATACAATATCCGTAAAGACCATTTTCTCACGCTCTGCGTCTGTCGGTATATATAACAAGTCATTCCCATAACCGTCACCATTTATATCATTGGAATAAAGCAGAGAATAGCGACCGCCGGTTTGCCCATTATAAAACAGACTTACTGTAGTAGCAAAATGTCCGGCATATTCTTTTGTATAAGAAACCGAAGCGACTATACGGTTACGCACATCAAACATAGACCAACTTAACTCGGGGGCAACATCTCCTCCATAAACAGGATTATATTTCCAACCTGAATATGCCTGTGAAGAATTTCCATCTGTTAAAGATTTTGCCTGTCCGTAAGAATATGCAACCATCGCATTTAAACCGAAATCAAAAGGCTTTTCAACCTTGGCTGTTATATTATACGTATATCCTTTATTCGTATTAGTCAGATACATAATTTGTGTAAAATTGGCATCGACTTGTTTGTAGGTGGGACGATTATCTCCTCCATTATTCAAACTACCGGTATGTTGATAATTGATATTTTCATATAAAATATTATTTAAAGTTTTTGAATACAAACCTTCTAAACTAACACGGATATCATAAGGTAATGTATGTTCCACAGCTAAATTGGTACGAAAAACAGATGGATATTTGAAATCTTTATCGACAACATTTACTTCCGATGTGCCCGGCGATTCGTATTGTTTGGACGGATCAATATTGAAATGGAAACCATCAGGTTTGATTTGAGGCATATTTCTGAAATTAAAAGAAGTACGGCTTACTTCAATACCGGTATTTGTAAAGCTATTTGATATCCAAACGAAAGGAATACGTCCGGTAAAAATACCGATTCCTCCACGAACCAAAGTCCTGCGGTCTTCATCCGGGTTCCAGCGAAAACCCACGCGAGGCGACCACAACACCTTAGTGGAAGGCAGCTGATTAGTTGCCACTTTGTATTGCTTCGCTATGTCTGAATTATTAAATGCTTCATTTGCCAGCGGTTTATCGAAAAACAAAGGGATATCCATTCGCACCCCATAAGTCAACCTCAATAAATTCGTTACATTCCATTCATCCTGTACATAAAAGCCTAATTGCGCAGCACCAAATTCTGGAGCCCATCGGTCAGTCCCGGTTATTTCCGTACGTGCTACCGAATAATCATAATATTTGGGAGCGACTTCATTTGCTGTCCCCACCGAGAGGAAATCGTCCAATGAGCTATAAGTATAGGAACCATAATTGTTTGCCAGATATAAATTGCTCATTTTAAAAAATTCATTATATGTTCCCACTGTGATCGCATGGTTTCCCACCATTTTAGTCAGGTTATCCGTCAACGTAAAAATATCCTGATTCAAAGCATTCGCCATCGAAAATCTCTCCGTCCCAAATTCCAGTGATGTATTACCGGACAATTGTTCAATCTTAACATAAGGCATAGCCTGTCCTAACGGGTCACGATTATCTCTGACACGGGTCCATCCCATACGTAACTCATTCGCCAACAAAGGATTTATTTGCGTATTCAATTCCGCAACAATTGAATGAGTGGAATTCTTCATATAATAACCATTATCATTCAGACGAGCAGCGGCTGGTTTGTTTGAAAAATTCATACTGCGTGCATCAAGCAAGCTATACCGGAGGGTAAATTTATTTTTATCGTTTGCATTCCAGTCGATACGTGCCAGGAATTTATTCGAATAAGTATCCACATCCAACGGGCCATAACCACCACCGTTATAACCGCCTGTTAATTGAGATATCTTATCAATAATCAGACCCACTTCGTTTTTATCTAATTTGGAACTTTCAGTCCCAATGTTGTTAGTTGTAGGATAAACCTCCTTTACCCGTTCAAAGTTTGTAAAAAAGAATAATTTATTTTTGATGATCGGGCCACCTAAAGTTACTCCGTATGTCTCAGACGACTGATCATCCAGGCGTGTACGTTCCTTTGCATTTCCTGGTGTCTTTCCATAAAATTTCTCATTATTATAATATCCGTAAACAGAACCATGGAACGCATTTGTACCTGATTTCGTGATCGCATTAATTCCACCACCGGTAAATCCGCTTTGCCGGACATCAAACGGCGCAATTACCACTTGAATTTCTTCAATGGCATCCAAAGAGATCGGGTTTGCCCCCGCCTGATCACCATTTGTTCCGCTGGCAGACAAACCGAACACATCATTATTCGCCGTCCCGTCAATTTGAAAAGAGTTGTATTTATTACTTGAACCGACAAACGACATCCCGCTACTCGTATTGATTCCCATCGGATTCATTTTAGTAATATCGAAAATACTACGATTTACTGTAGGAGTCGAAAGAATTTGTGATTGGTTGAAGTTTTGAGCCGCTCCTGTTTTCTGGGAATTGAACAACGCAGCTTTCGAGGCAGTGACAACGACTTCATCCAACGATAACGACTCAGTCAGTTTCACATCCAACAAATACGTTTCACCCAACTGAAGGGTAATGTTTTTATATACGGCTTTCTGAAATCCTACATACGAGACTTCTACCGTATAAGGGCCGCCGATACGCATTCCCTGTAAACTATAACGTCCGTCGACATTAGTTACAGTGCCATAAGTAGTACCGGAAGGTTCGTGAACGGCCTGCACTGTAGCACCGATCAGAAGTTCTCCTTCTGCTGTCACTTTACCACTGATCCCGGATGTTGTAACCTGTGCATTCACAGCAAATGTCAGACAAAAAAGAAAAAGAACAAACACAGATAAGTTCTTCATACTAGATGGTATTTAAAATAAAACAATCGAAACACTTTTTATATAACGCCGCAAAGATATATAATCTATGTTACCAAAACATTACGATTCCGTTTGATTTTTATGGACTTTCTTAAATATTTCGATTTTCCCGCAAACTATCTGCTATATCCTGATGTTGTTGTGCCAGTTCTTCTTCACCGACAAAACGGTAAGCTTCCGCCAGATATTCATGCGCAGAAGCATGTTTCGGTTTGATGGATACCGCCTTTTGAAGGTCGGCGACCGCTTCCTCATAATACTTCATGCGCAGATAACATTTCCCGCGATTATAACGGGCTTTGAATGAAAGAGGACTCAACCTGACCGCTTCGTTCAAAGCAACCTGGGCATCGTATGTTTCTCCAAGATCCAATAAAGTCACGCCTTTGCGCACCCAGGCATCCACATATTCGGGATATAGTTTCAGGGCTTTGCCGAACGAGCGGAGAGCTGCATTCGGGTCATTGGCCTTCGTGACACACTCATTTCCCATCAGATAATATTCATGGGCATATTCTTTGAGGATTTCACGCTGTGCATACAGATCTTCCTTCAGTTTCCTGATCTCCGCCTGTTGCGAATTTATACGTTGAAGTTTGGAACGGAGCAGACGCTGTACCAACGGCTTATCGAGTTCGTTGCGTTTTCCGACAGCCTGTGCCAACGATTCCACTGCATTTTTCATATTTCCACGGTTAAAATCATGCGCGGCACGGGCATACAAAAGTTCGGCTTCACTTTCACGAAGACTCTTTTCTATCAGTTCCTTGCTGTTAAAAATCTGACTGAACTGAACGATCTCTTTACGGACAAAAATATCATGAGAAGTCACCCTGCTTTTCAAAACCAGCCCCTCGAGCGATGTGCTACGGCTCAGGGCTACATAGGTCTGCCCACCGGCAAATACACCTCCCGTCAGATCGACAACGACCCGGTTGAAGGTTAATCCCTGACTTTTATGCACAGTAATCGCCCAGGCCAGGCGGATGGGCAATTGCTCAAAAGTTCCGACAATTTCTTCCTCTATTCTCTTTTCCTTTTCGTTGTATTTATATTTGTAATTGCGCCATGAAGTAGGTTCGACCAGATGTTCGATCCCATTTTCCAGCAGGACATATATATTCCCGTTTTCATCAATGCCGGAAACCATTCCGATAGTACCGTTTACCCAACGACGCTCGTGATCATTATCGATAAAGATCACTTGTGCCTGTTCCTTGATCGCCAGATTCAGTTGCGTAGGCAAAGAGGATTCCGGAAAATCCCCCTCTATACGTCCGGTAGAGATAAATTCATCACCGGGCAGCTCCGACAATCTTTTTTCATTGATGAAATCGACCTGATCGCGACGGGTGGCAAGCGTAATGTACATGTCCTCATTATTCGGCGTAAATTCAGGGAAGTAACGGGCATTTAAAATATCCAGTTCCTGCTTCCTTGCAGCATTACTCCGTATCCGGTCCAATATATTGATAAATACAGGATCGGTCTGGCGATAGACTTTCTGTAATTCGATCGGTACCAGGTTAATCGACTGAAATACTCTTGCCGAAAAGAAAAACGGACTGGCATAGAACAGGCTCAATATCTCTTTCTGGTCGGATGGCACAACCGGTTCCAACTGGAACACATCTCCCACGAATAACAGCTGTTTTCCACCAAACGGCAAACGCATATTCCCGGAAAAAACACGCAAAATACGGTCCACACAATCGATAATATCCGCTCTTACCATCGAAATCTCATCGATAATAATCAGTTCAACCTCCGAAATAATCTTTCTGTGTTCTTTTCTATATTTAAAGAATTCGAAAATCCGACCATCTTTCAGACTCAGGTCGGGATCATCCGGAAGCATCGGACGAAACGGCAGCTTAAAGAAAGAATGCAAAGTCACCCCTTCCGCATTGATAGCAGCGATACCTGTCGGGGCCAATACAACATGTTTTTTCTTCGTATGCGAACAGATATATTTGAGAAAAGTGGATTTGCCCGTCCCCGCTTTCCCTGTCAGGAAAACAGACTGACGGGTATGAGTGATCAGTTGCAGGGCATCCTGAAACTCTCTATTGTCCGTATCTAGTTGAAATTCCAATCGTGTAAATTTTGAGTAGACAAAGCTAAATAATATTTTAAATATCCTCTTATAAAAAAGGGATATTTTATTTGGTTATATACAGATAATTGTTTTAATTTGTGATATCAAAATAATATCAAATATAAATTATTATGAAAGCACAAGAAAAAGCATTTGACGGCATTAGGCTCTCCGGTTTCCTGGCCATATTATTTATCCTGGTAATACTGGGCGCTTCCATTTTCATGTTCACACTGAAACAACCCTGGAGTATTGTTTTAGGCATTATTGGTGCACTATGTGCAATTTTCATGTGTTACGGATTAATCATTATTCAGCCGAACAATTCACGGGTCATGACATTCTTCGGAAAATATGTCGGCACAATTATCGAGAATGGCTTTTTCTGGGTAAATCCACTTTTATTGAAAACAAAAGTGACCCTGCGTATTTTCAACCTGAATCTGGAGCCGATCAAAGTGAACGACAAAGTAGGTAATCCGGTAATGATCGGAGCTGTAGTGGTATGGAGAATCAAAGATACATATAAAGCGACCTTCGATATTTCAGGAGATGTCAAATCTTTCGTTCAGATCCAAAGTGACGCTGCCTTACGTCAGGTCGCCGGAATGTATGCATACGATACAAACGAAACAACCGACAAAGTAACATTGCGTTCCGATAACGAAGGGGAAGTAACCCAACGACTCGAAGACGAACTAAACAGCCGTCTCACGCTTGCCGGAATAGAAGTGGTGGAAGCACGTATCAATTATCTGGCTTATGCTTCTGAAATTGCGGGTGTTATGCTTCGCCGCCAACAGGCTGATGCCATCATTGCAGCCCGGGAACGTATCGTAGAAGGGGCAGTCAGTATGGTTCATCTGGCATTGGAGAAACTGGAGAAAGACAGTATTGTCGAACTCGACGAAGAAAAGAAAGCAACCATGGTAAGCAATTTACTGGTAGTTCTTTGCGCGGACGAATCAGCCCAGCCTGTTATTAACACAGGTACATTATATCAATGATCCTAAATTTTTAATATTAATATAAGAGTGATGGCCAAAAAAGAGAATGCAACCAAAAACTTTGTTCTGCGAATTGATGCAGAGATGATGGATGCTATCGAAAAATGGGCTGCGGATGAATTCCGCAGCACCAATGGCCAGATCCAGTACATCCTGGACCAGGCACTACGAAAAGCAGGCCGTTTAAAAAAGAAAAAACAATCAAAACAAGAAGAGGAGTAAAAGACAATAACTCCTGAACACTTCCGGATGCTATTTTAGTTTCATTCGGAAGAAAAATAAAATACCTCCGAAAGAAATTCTAAATTCTCCCGGAGGTATTTTTATTTCAGTATTTAAAAGAGTAAGTAGCAAATAAAATAAATACAAAAAGTATTATTTAGCGACTGATGAACAGCCACGCATCTTTGTACTTTTCATTCATACGCAAGGTCGCCATATAGCTTTCAGCTTGTTCACGGTTATCGAATTTATCCGCATAAATACGGTACTTCCCGTCACGAACAACCTTACTTACATGTTTACATTCTTGACGGTCTACACCTGCTATGTATTTATCAGCCTGGTCTTCCGTTGGAAAACTTGCGATTACAATGTGGTACATTTTAAGATTAGGCTTAGCTATTGCCGGTTCAGGGGTAATCTTTTGCCTTTTCACTTCACGGGACGGAGCTACAGCAGCAACTTTACGCTCAGTCTTCACTTCATTGATTTCAGGTGCAATCGTTTCTTCCGAAGCAATTTCCTCTGTCGGCTTTATTTCAGGAGCACTTTTCACAACCATCTCTGTCGGAACAAAACTCGCAGTATAGGCCGCCTGATTGACATCCTTTACCGGAGTCGACACAAGCAAGAATAAAGCGACTGCTGCTGCCGAAGCCGCAGCGACACGAAGTAATTTCCGGTTAACCGGTATATATAATATATCTTTCTTTCTCTTTCGGGTAAGTAAAGCAACCTCTTCACGCTCTGCCAAAACAGGCTGAAGTTGCGGGAAATTGAATGAAACCAAGCCATACGAACCCACACTGAAAGCATCAGATTCTCCCGGGTGAAAAATAACCTGCCCTTCCATCCCGAGGCTAAAGGAACCTAGCACACCCAAAGATAATTTCTTATCTTCCTGTAAAACCACTTTCATATCTGCCACATCTTCTTCCAACATCAATTGTGCTTTCCGGTAATTGACATCATACATCTGCATATATGATTCCGAAAGCAACCCGTCGTTATGCTGCAATGTGACATTAAAAACGATTTCTTTTCGTTGGGGATTGAACAAATGTTCTTTTTCATCATATACAGCAGAAACAGCCTGCAGTACAAACCCACCAAATCCCGGTACAATCACACAGTCGTGTACCAGTAATAATCGTTCTATATGTGTTATTATCCTAAGCATAAGACAAAGGTAGATATTTATTAGTGAATTTACAAAACAAACAACGGTACAATTTTCTACCTTTGTATCTCAAACAAATAATATGTACTGGTCAACTCAATCGATATATTTACTTAGGGTTATTCCTTTTCTGGGCGGATGGTTGGCAGATCGTCTGTTAGGCGATCCGGAAGGCTGGCCCCATCCTATCGTCTGGTTCGGAAAACTCATTTCTTTCGGAGAAAAAAGACTCAATCAAGGGGAGAACCGCTTTTATAAAGGAGGTTTGCTGACATTGATCCTCGTCGCCGGTGTTTATCTTCTGACCCGTTTATTGCTTTTATCGGCTATATTCATAAATACACAATTATATGCCATCCTCATCGGGATCGGTGTTTTTTATTGTCTGGCTGGAAAAACTCTGATCACGGAAGTCAAAGCTGTTTTTGAAGCTGTAGACCGCAACGTGGAAGAAGGACGCACACAAGTAGGACGCATCGTAGGACGCGATACCTCTGACTTATCCCCGCAAGAGATCAGAGCTGCCGCCCTTGAAACATTGGCTGAGAACCTGAGTGACGGAGTGATCGCCCCGATGTTCTGGTTCGGCTTTCTGGGACTGCCCGGAATGATGGCCTATAAAATGATCAATACGCTCGATTCAATGATCGGTTACAAGAATGAGCGATACAAGGATTTCGGACAAGCGGCTGCCCGGCTGGACGATGTCGCCAATTATATACCAGCCCGGCTGACAGCCTGTTTGATGTTACTGGTTTCCGGCAACTGGCATAAAAGAGATTTTCTGACGCGCTTCGGTCGTGCACATCTCAGTCCGAACTCAGGTTATCCCGAAGCGGCGCTGGCAGCCATTCTGGATTGTCGTTTTGGAGGAACGCACGACTATTTCGGACAGGCTGTAGAAAAACCCCATATCGGAGTTAACGACCGGCCTTTCACGACAGAAGATATGTTAATAGCAACTAAAATAAACAGCAATACAGAACTAGCTATGGGATTGCTTGTTTGTCTTCTATCATTATTATTGCAATAAAAAAATTATACGAATATGGAAATAAGACTAAACAAACTGCTTAGTGACGCAGGCCTTTGCTCCCGCAGGGAGGCAGACAAATTCATCGAAATGGGACGGGTTACCGTCAATGGTAAACTGCCCGAAGTCGGACAGAAAGTAAGTAAGACGGATATTATCATGCTCGATGATATTCAGGTCAATTTCAAACAGGCACAGGAACATGCCCGTACAGGTGCAGGAAAAACTCAAAATCTCATCTTTGGTGAAGCGACTGCAAAAGTTGAGAAAAAAGAAAAAATCGTAGAGGCCAACACTCCTGCCACAAATGCTCCTGCTACCGAAAAAAAGAAATCTTCCGGTTCCGGCAGTAAATTAAGACCCGGCAAATATGTCAAATATAACAAATATGCAGCCGCAAGAAAGGCGGCTAAAAGCGGAGAAAAACCAAAAGAAAAACTGACAACGGAGGAAAAGGCACTCAAAGAGGCTATGCGTCCAAAGTTCGGTAAATCTTTAGGAAGAGCTGCCGTTGCACAACGTCTCGCAGCTTCCCCGAAATCTGCCAGTTTGCGGAAAACGAGTAAGAACAATCCGATAAATAAAGCGAAACGAGCTGCTGCCCGCAATAAGCCGAAAGGAGAATAAAGCGATGCCTGACAAACATATCGTACTGGTAACAGGAGGACAACGTTCCGGTAAAAGCGGATATGCACAAAAGTTAGCCTTATCATTAAGCGCTAACCCGGTCTATCTGGCTACATCCCGTGTATGGGATGAAGAATTCCGCCAACGTGTTCTCCGCCACCAGGCCGACCGCGGTCCGGAATGGACAAACATCGAAGAAGAAAAATACCTGAGCCATCACAACCTGAATGGGCGGGTAGTCGTAATAGACTGTGTCACCTTGTGGGGTACTAATTTCTTTTTTGACAACGACAGCAATGTCGAATTGTCTCTCAAAGAACTGAAAGAAGAATTCAACCGGCTGGTCGAACAGCATGCTTATCTCATATTCGTTACCAATGAAATAGGATTAGGAGGTGTCTCCCCTGATCCGGTACAGCGCAAATTCACGGACCTGCAGGGATGGCTAAACCAATACATAGCCTCCCGTGCCGATGAAGTTGTACTGATGATAAGCGGAATACCCATGAAAATAAAAGAATAACAAAATAATAGAACAATGATTACCTTTCATATTGAAAAACCGGATACTGCTATTGCGGAAGCACTACAAGACAAAATAAATAATCTGACCAAACCCAAAGGTTCGTTGGGCAGATTGGAAGAAATTGCTCTCCAGGTCGGACTGATCCAGCAGACACTTACACCAGCTTTAACGCATCCGATGAATGTTATATATGCCTCTGATCACGGCATTGCCGATGAAGGCGTTAGCAAATCTCCCAAGGAAGTCACCCGTCAGGTGATTCACAACTTTCTGAATGGCGGAGCCGGTGTCTGTTTCCTGGCTCGTCAGCATGGTTTTGAAATAAAAATAGTCGATAGCGGGGTCGATTTCGATTTTCCTGCAATACCACAATTGATAGACCGGAAAATCAGGAAAGGTACCCGGAATTTCCTGCACGAAGCCGCCATGACCCGTGAAGAAATGGAGTCGGCCCTTCAGTATGGAGCCGATATTGTCTCTGACTGCCATAAAGAAGGATGCAATGTCATCAGTTTCGGAGAAATGGGCATAGGCAATACAGCTGCGTCAAGTATGTGGATGACTTGCCTCACAGGTATTCCCCTGATCGAATGCGTAGGTGCCGGAAGTGGCTTGGACAGCATCGGTGTGCAACATAAATATAAAGTATTGAAAGCAGCCCTTGAAAATTACAAAGGCGATAACAGTACATTGGATGTGATCGGTTATTTCGGAGGTTATGAAATGGTCATGGCTGTTGGTGGAATGCTTCGGGCTGCAGAACTCAAAATGGTGATTCTCGTAGATGGCTTTATAATGACCAATTGTGTGTTGGCAGCTTCCCGCCTATATCCGGAAATGCTTCCTTATTGCATATTCGGACATTGCGGAGACGAAGCCGGACACAGAAAGGTGTTGGATGTACTTCAGGCAGAACCGGTCTTAAATCTGGGATTACGTTTAGGAGAAGGTTCCGGTTCAGTTTGTGCTTACCCGATTATCGACTCGGCTGTACGTATGATCAATGAAATGCATACATTCCAACAAGCTGCAGTAACTAAATATTTCTAACCGGATGGTCTTCCATTCCTAACATTTATATATATGTTACGTATACTGGCTGCATTCATATTCTTTACACGTCTACCTTTCTGGAAACTGGCGGAGGTTCCCTCCGAATATTTCAAAAATATAGTCAGCCAATGGGCGCTGGTCGGTTGGTTCACTGCCGGATTGATGGTTATCGTATTGTATGCAAGCTCTCTTATTCTACCAGCCGGAGTTGCCGTAGCCCTGGCTATGATAACCCGATTATTGATTACTGGCTGTTTGCATGAAGACGGACTGGCCGATTTTTTTGACGGATTTGGAGGAGGAACCAATCGGGAACGGGTATTGGCCATTATGAAAGATTCTCACATAGGTAGTTACGGAGTAATCGGTTTAATCTGCTATTTTGGCCTGTATTACCTATTACTCAGCAGTCTTCCTGTTGAATTGGCCGGTTGTGCCATCTTAGCGGGTGATCCTTATAGCAAAGGAGTGGCAGGGATGATCATCAACCGTCTCCCTTATGCCCGAAAAGAGGAAGAAGCTAAAAGTAAAACGATCTATAGCCGCATGACGACAGGAGAATATCTATTCAGTCTGATTTGCCTGCTAATTCCTTTATGCTGGCTACCGAAACCCGTTTATTTTCTGGCCGGTCTTCTTCCGGTTGCTACCTGGTATATGCTGACTACACTTATGAAAAAGAAAATACAAGGATATACCGGTGATTGTTGCGGAGCCACATTTTTACTTTGCGAATTGAGCTTTTATCTCGGGATAACTGTTATATATACAACAACACTTTAGAAAGTCACTATATGAATATCTATTTGATCAGACACACCTCTGTCAACGTTCCTGCAGGCTATGCATACGGACAGACAGATGTTGCATTACGTCCTTCCTTTGAAGAAGAGGCTGAAAAAGTAAAAGAATCGCTCTCCGGACTCACTTTCAATAAAGTCTGGTGCAGTCCGCTTACACGTTGCGTACGTCTCGCCTCTTACTGTGGTTATCCGGATGCAATCCGGGAAGACCGGGTAAAAGAACTTAATTTCGGGGAATGGGAGATGAAATCATGGGAAGAGTTATCTTCCGATCCTCGTTCCGAAGCCTGGTTTGCAGATTGGATCGATACCAGAACACCGGAAGGGGAATCTTTAAAAGATCAATATGTACGTGTCAGTTCATTTCTTGATGAAATAAGAGAGAGTGGATTAGAGAATGTCTGCATATTCGCTCACGGAGGCGTTTTAACCTGTGCACGGGTTTATGCCGGAGAATATGACATCAAAGAAGCCTTTAAGAATATACCTTCCTACGGAGAAATCATAAAACTCTCCTTTGACTAAATATCTACACTACCCCTTCCCCTTCTCAAAAGAGGGCAGGGAGTGTATTATCTATACTGCTCATAAATTCATGCTCAATGTATCATTCAATTCTGATAAAAAGTGAAACCATGATAAATGAAAAAAGGAGTCCACTCTTTCGAATGAACTC
>NZ_QUHH01000029.1:0-64035 GCF_003479515.1 Parabacteroides sp. AF14-59
TCTACTCTATGGCCTAATTAGTGACTAGAAAAAACGATCGTTTTTTCTAGTCACTGTAATCCACACAAAAAACCATACTAAAGCATTATACTTAAGCATCTTAAATACAAAATATCGACCTATTTCACAAAAAAGCAAGATAATATCCGGCAATCAGATCATATAGAGAATACCATCCTTGATCACTGTATCTACGATATTCATTCCGATATTATAAGGTAAGAACTTATATGACGGATATTTCAATAATATCAAATCAGCCTTCTTCCCTACATCGATACTACCGGTCTTTTTCGCCAATCCTAAAGCGGCTGCACCATTTATGGTCAGCGCCGTTAAAGCTTCTTCGGGAGTCAGTTTCATCTGGATACATGCCAGGGCAAATAACATTGGAATAGAACATGAGAAACAATTCCCCGGATTATAGTCAGAAGCCAAAGCTACCGCACAACCGGCATCGATCATTTCACGTCCGCGGGCATATGGCTTATTCTGTGAAAAGGAACTAAAAGGGAGTAAAGTAGCAACAATCCCGCTACATGCCAAACGTTTGATACCTACGTCTGAAGCATACAGTAAATGATCGGCACTTACTGTCTTTAACTTTGCAGCCAGTTCCGCCCCATCAAAGGAAGCGATCGAATCTGTATGCATTTTCAATTTAAAACGCAGACCGCGGGCTGCACGAAGCAAACGTTCTGTCTGACGTAAAGAAAATAAGCCCTGGTCACAATAAACATCACAGAAAGTTACCGATCTCTCCAAACGAAGCTCCGGCAAAACTTTCTCTATCATATAAGTAATGTAATCATCTGTCTGATGAGTATATTCGGCTGGAGTAACATGCCCTCCGAAATAGGTAGAAACAACATCTATCGGATGCTCGTCATTCAAATCTGCCATAACTCGAAGCTGTTTCAACTCCGTATCAAAATCCAGACCATAGCCGCTCTTCCCCTCTACAGTCGTTACCCCCATATTAAACATTTCATCCAGACGCTCATAACCTGCTTCCCACAACTGCTCAAAATCACAAGAACGGGTAGCACTGACAGTTCCGAGAACATCTTCGCTATATTCTACAGGCGACAAAGAATAATTCTTTTTCAAACGTTCGGAAAATACTTTCTCCCGATAACCTCCGAAAAGAAAATGTGTATGACTATCTACAAAACCAGGAAGCAAAGCCCGTCCGGTCGCATCGATTTCCAGATAATCGTCTGCATCGACTGTACGCAAAATATCATTAGTCGGTCCTACGTGTGTGATTATACCGCCTGAGATGACGACAGCACCGTCGTCAATAATATGAAGGTTAGACATTTCCGCTCCTCTTTTAGCAGCAAAACCAGAACAGGTAATAACTTGTGAGGCGTTTCTTATTAATAATTTATCTCCTTCCATTTTTTCTTTTCATTATTCAGGTCTAAACACATGTCAAATCTCTTTTTTCCGACAATTGTTCACCCAAATGTAGTCTAAATTGATGACGTTTTAACTCTTATCCACGATTCATTAAAGTGGGCTACAAGGTAATTATTTAGATGAATCCGAACAATTCCGGTTTATATGTTTAGAAGCATATCACAAAAAAGAAAAAGGCCACCCCGAAATGAGGTGGCCTTTTCTATAATTCTATGACTTCTGCTTCTTACTTAGCAAGTTCTGCAGCAGCTTTTTTGTTTATTTTCCTCTTCTGCAATTCGTATGCAATCGGAGTTGCAATGAACAGTGTAGCATAAGTACCGATGATAATACCTAACAGGATAGCAAACGTAAAGCTACGGATTGTGCTACCACCCAGGATAAAGATACACAGTACTACAACCAATGTAGTCAATGATGTATTGAATGTACGGGATAATGTAGAGTTCAATGCGTCATTAATTACTTGATAACGGTCACGTTTCGGATACAGACCGATCGTTTCACGGATACGGTCGAATACAACCACGGTATCATTGATAGAGTAACCGATAATCGTCAGGATAGCCGCGATAAATGTCTGGTCGACCTCCATAGAGAACGGTAATACTTTCCATAATAATGTATAGAAAGAAATGATACACAATGTTGTCACTGCAACTGATGCAAATGCACCGACAGAGAATGATATATCACGGAAACGAAGCAGGATATAAGCTGCCATACAGAACATCGCGAAGATAACTGCCATGATAGCACTGTTCTTGATGTCGTCAGCCATACTCGGTCCCACTTTTTGAGAACTCTGAATATAAGTAGTTGTAAACTGATCCAATGTTGTTCCTTCCGGAAGCAGCGGTTTAACACCTTCGAACAATAAAGATTCGATTTCCTGGTCTACTGCTGGATCGGCATCATCGATCTTGAAGTTGGTAGATACACGAACCTGGTCCGGAGTACCGATTGTGATAACACTTACAGCACCATCCAGTTTTTCATCCAGCATATTACGAACTTCATCCGTCTTTACATCCTGATCGAAACGAACGATATAGTTACGTCCACCAGTGAAGTCGATACCGTTATTCAAACCAATTGTCATCATGGAGATAGCTCCCAGAATGATGATACCTGTAGGGATCAGATAACCGACCTTACGGGCACCCAGGAAGTTGATCTTCGGATTAGTCAACAGGTCTTTTGTGATAGAAGTTACGAATGTTACATTCTTCAGTTTATCTTTAGCCAGTAATGCTTCGTAAACAATACGAGTCAGGAACACAGCTGTAAGGAAGGATGCGAACAGACCGATGATCATGGTGGTTGCGAAACCACGGATAGGACCTGTACCGAAGTAGAACAATACGACACCGGTAATGATAGATGTCAAGTTGGAGTCGAAGATAGCAGAGAAGGCATTGCTGTAACCGTCGGCAATAGCTTTACCCAACGATTTACCGGCTCGAAGCTCTTCTTTTGTACGTTCGTAGATCAACACGTTAGCATCGACCGCCATACCCAGTGTCAATACCATACCGGCGATACCCGGCAAAGTAAGTACAGCCTGGAAGGAAGCCAGAATACCCATTGTGAAGAAGATATTCAACACCAAGGCTCCGTCTGCGATCAGACCCGGGATAATACCGTAGAATGCACACATATAGATCATCAACAGGAATAAAGCCAGTGCAAATGAGATAACACCTGAACTGATAGCTTCCTGACCCAGTGACGGACCGACAACATCTTCCTGTACGATATGCACAGAAGCTGCCATCTTACCTGATTTCAATACGTTCGCTAAGTCCTTCGCTTCTTCCGGAGTGAAATGACCAGTAATTTGAGAACGTCCGCCGGTAATTTCATCGTTTACGTTCGGAGCAGAATAAACCATGTCATCCAGAACGATAGCGATCGCTTTACCGATATTTTCTTTTGTCAGACGAGCCCATGCTTTAGCTCCTTCTGCGTTCATAGCCATACTAACCTGCTGTTCTGAACGACCTGCCTGCTGAACGAAGTCAGCGTTAGCATCCGTTACTACGTCACCACCTAAAGCAGGTGTTCCGTCACGGTTAGTAACTTTGATAGCATATAATTCGAAGAACTGTTCTTTTTCATCGATTGCTTTTACACCCCATTTCAAAGACAGGTTACGAGGCAATACGTCTTTCACCTGTTTCATTGCCAGATATTCGTTGATCTTAGGAATGTCTCTTACGTTAGCCACACCAACAGCAGCACCACGTCCCAACTGACCATTATACTGGTTGATCTGCAACAAAGCAAACAACGGATGCTGTTTTGCAAATTCTTCCATCGACTGGTTAGCCTGAGCTTCAGGTTTATCCTGAGCGATCTGCTGCAGCAAAGAATCAGCTTCGCTTGTAGCAGCTGCATTATCTGTTACAGTTTCTGTAGCAGTGGCAGTCGTATCCGTACCGTCAGTAGAAACACTTTCTGTTTCAGTAACAGCAGCTTCGTCATTATGTTCTTTCAGAACTGTTGCCAGTACATTGTCGGCAGCAACCAACTGCTGGTAAACTTCCGGTAACTGATAAGTTTCCCAGAATTCCAGGTTTGCACTACCCTGTAACAATTTACGTACACGTTCAGGTTCTTTTACACCCGGAAGTTCCACCAGGATACGTCCTGCTGTTTCCAAACGCTGGATGTTAGGAGAAACCACACCGAAACGGTCAATACGGGTACGCAATACGTTGAATGAATTATCGATAGCACTTTTCAACTCATCTTTCAATACTGCAACAACCTGAGCATCTGTGCTCTGAGGAGTAATTTTATCTTTCAATTCGAAAGTACTGAAAACAGCAGACAGGCGTGCACCATTGTCCAGGTTCTTGTACTCTTCTGCAAACAAGTCAATGAAGTCTCTCTGACTGGTTGCCTGGCGTGCATAGGCTAAATCCAATGCTTTGTTGAAGTTTTCATCCTGGTTGTTATTTGAAAGCGAGCGGATAACATCTGCCACATTCAACTCCAGAACGACGTTCATACCGCCCTTCAGGTCAAGTCCTAAACTAATTTCCATTTCACGGCACTGCTTAAGCGTATAGCCCAGCCACACCTTCTGAGTAGATAATGAGTCCAAATAAAGACTCTCTTTCGACGGATCCCCGCCTGCATACTCAGCGGCTTTATTGTTGTAATATCTTGTTACAAATGAGAACGATAGATAGAACAAACATACAAGCGTAAGTAACACCGCGAAGACCTTTACAAATCCTTTGTTTTGCATTTGAATCTTGAGTTTATGTTATTACATTATTTATTTTCGTTTTTTCACAGGGTGCAAATATAGGCTTTTTTTCTTTGTCAAGTAGTAATTAGATTAATTATTTGTCACTCTCATAGTTAATTTCAAACACAAATATATATCTTTGCCTGTAAAAAAACACAGAATTCACCATGAGACAGCTATTATTCTTATTATTATTTATTCCTTCCCTGCTGATAGCACAGGAAGATCAGAAGTATTTAGCCGGAGCCGTTCCTGAAGATGGCGGCAAAGTTATCTTTACCAAAGAGATAAGTATGCCTTCACTTTCCAAGGATCAGATTTATAACGTCATGTACACATGGGCTGAGAAGTTTTTCAGCGAAGAAGGCCGCCGGTTGGTTTATTCAGACAAGGACAAAGGAGATATCGCAGCAGTAGGCGAAGAATATCTGGTGTTCCAAAGCACAGCATTGTCACTGGACCGTACCTTGATGGACTATCGCGTAACGATTGAATGTGAAGACAACTCTGCCAACATCAAACTGGCCGGCATCCGCTACGAATACAATGTTTCTTATCAACGTGAACCGGAAAAATATACAGCAGAAGAATGGATTACCGACAAATACGCTTTGAATAAGAAAAAAGACAAACTAAATCGCGGCAACGGTAAATTCCGCCGCAAGACAATCGATTTTGCAGACGAGATGTTCCGGAGCGCCAGTGAAGCATTCGGTGTAAAACCGGCAGCCGTAACAGTTCCGGCTTATGCTGTTACTCCAGCCCAGGAGCAAACGACCCAGGTTGTAACAGTACCCGCACAAAACATAGCTCAGGCTCCTGCAAGCAACAATACGGAAGTTTGCCAGGGTTTAAGTGCATTCGAGCCGGGCAAGGTTCCATCAACCTTACTGAATATGTTACCTGACAGCAAAATGGAGGTAACTCCGGCCGAAAAGGAAAATCTGGTGGAGCATTATGCTACCTGGAAAGAAATGGGTAAGATGTTTGGAAAGAACATTGCTTCCATCTCCATCAGTCCGGAAAGTGAAGTTTATAAAGCGATCAGAGATAACGACATCTATACGATCTCTTTCAAGAAAAAAGATGATCCGGAAACCTGGTTTATGATCCAGTGTATCAAGCAAGGTGAATCCAGCGAAGGAGCACAAAAAATAGTGATCGGAGAAATACTTAACGTATGGATCAGATAAACGGTAAAATAATGAAGAGATTAGTAATCCTGCTATTGTCGATATGCCCTATGCTTACCATGGCACAGGGGCATAAAGGCAGTGTAGAAGCATGCGCACCCATGAAAGAGGGTAAGGTCTGTTACAGCGATGAAGTAGATGTCGAAGGCATGAAAAAGGGCGAACTGTTCAACGCAATCGATAAGTGGGCCAAAAAGAATTATGGGAAAGATGTTTTCCTGTCAAGCGTCACTTCCAGTAAGTCGAAAGGAACGATATTTATCAACTCCAAAGTCGAATTACTGCTGAACGAAACGGACAAGACAATCGTCAAATATAAAATGAGGATTTATTGCTTCGATGAAAAATACACAATCGAACTGACCGATATCACTTATCAGTACGACCCGAATAACGAAAAGAAATACAAGACTTATCCAGCAGAAAACGTCATTGCCAATAATGGAAAAAGTAATACGATCGCATTAATCAAAGATCCGTTACTTTTCTGTAATGCGACATTTTTCTTTGCAGAGAATCTGTTCGGCGATGTATTCGATGCTGCAGAAGATAACAATTGAACAACAGAGTTACATACTCAGATAACACCACAATGGATAATGGTCCGAATATCGTATTTTATCAATGGTACAGTTCATCGACTTCATATTCTTTGAATGCAATATATTATCGATACGGAACCAAAACATATTCTGATTGTAAGTAACTCCCATCCCCTGTCCCGATTCGGCAAACGAATCGACCAAAGGTCCCTGAACGGTGCGATGGGCATATGAGATAGGCGTGTCGTTAAAGTCACCACAAACTACCACATAATCACCCTTTGCCTTAGCTATTTCAGCAGCAACCACTTCAGCTTGCCTGGCCCGCATTTTAAAAGCCGGTCCCAGCTTCTGCTCCAATGCGCCCTTAATGCCGTCAAAAGTATCCGTACTGATATTTTTAATGAAAGCGGTGTAACGGCTCCGGTCTTCCATTGTCAGCTTAAACGACTCCAGATGATTATTAATCAGGGTCAATGTCTTTCCATTCACGTTCAGTTCATGGACAGAAGAACCATTAAAATCACTTTCATATTTTATTCTCCGGGAGTTTGAGATGGGATATTTAGAAAAAACAGCAATACCAAAATTCAAATACCCCGATGAATTAATAGGAATAACAGAACGGTAAGGATACATATCCAATGCCTGATAAACCTTTTTCGGAGTCAGGAATTTCTCTGATTTACCCACTGCATATTCCTGCAGACAAACGATATCTGCTCCTGAGTTAGCGATATATTCTATGATCTTATTGGGAGATTCCTTCGTGTGGTCTTTATATGCAAACCCCATTACATTATAAGTAAGCACCTTCAATACATTTTCCTTCGGGATATCCTTTACCCGGCTATGATAAGGAAAATACTTCTTCACAGGTCCCCAGCAGATCAGAAAAGAACATAAGCCGATCAACAGGAATCGCCATTCCCACAAAAACAGCCAATAGAGAGCAAAACAAAGATTCAGGACGCATAAAACAGGAAAAGCCAATCCCAAATAGGAAAATCCCAGGATAGTATCAGGAGAAACACGGTCTGAATAGGCTGAAGCTATTAACAGCACTACGATCAAAACATTGGCAAGAACAAACAATGATTTGAACAACAACTTCAGTGTCTTCATTCCTTCACTCATTTTTTACTCGCGTCAAATAATTGTCTTTTTTCATCAGCCGAAAGGCTTTCGTATCCGGAACGTTTCAGTTTATCCAGAATAGCATCTATATCAGCCGACTCCCGTTGTTTACGGGCATTATACTCATAATCGGTTTCCGCACGTTTATAGGTCACCTTCATTTTAGGCTTTCTTTTCCCCAGATTCGCAACCCAGTCGAGCACGCGGTTCATCGGAGCAGTCAGATCTTTCCCTTTTTTGATCTGCATGGCAAACCAGATACCGAACAAAGCGCCTCCTATATGTGCAATATGTCCGCCGGCATTATCAGAGGTAATAGCCAGCAGATCGATCACAAAAGTGAACAACGCCAGATAAATCAATTTGATTCGTCCGATCAGGAACAAATTTATCTCCAGATCTTTCCTA
Organism: Parabacteroides sp. AF14-59; assembly: GCF_003479515.1. Classification (NCBI taxonomy): domain Bacteria; kingdom Pseudomonadati; phylum Bacteroidota; class Bacteroidia; order Bacteroidales; family Tannerellaceae; genus Parabacteroides; species Parabacteroides sp. AF14-59. The sequence goes on from NZ_QUHH01000029.1 coordinate 7,968, forward strand.
TAGAACGATACAGCAAAAACAATTGCCATCACCGAAGCCGATGCTCCCATCAGATAGCTGGAAGAGGCTACCGTCTGAAAATACGGGAAAATATTATAAGCAAGCATAAACAGAACTGCACCTGCAATACCGCCTAACAGATACAATCCCCCCAACTGACGTTCGCTGAAGAATGTAAGGAACAGTCCACCGAACCAATACAACCAAAGCATATTAAAAAGAATATGCAGGAAGTCGAAATGGGTAAACATATAAGTGATAACCGTCCAGGGCCGATACATCAGAAGTTCCGGCGATGAAGGCATCTGTAAATATTGTAAAAAAGGTATGCCGGGAACATTAAAAAGCAGAAATATCACTCCCAGCAACCGGATCAGGATAAAAAGCCCTACATTAATATATATAAGCTTAGCCAGTATATTCCCTGTCCGGAACGTATTCTTCAGATTAGTAAAAATACTTTCCATTGCCTGCATCTTTCTTTTTCCAGTAGCGAACCATAAAGTAGCCGAACAACATACCTCCTAGATGGGCAAAGTGTGCGACTGTATCTCCACCAAAACTGGAAACACCCATAAATAGTTCTGCCAAACCGTAAAACACAACAAAATATTTAGCTTTAATTGGGATCGGGATAAACATCAGGAACAAAGGAACATTCGGAAACAGCATAGCAAACGCCAGCAAGATACCGAACACGGAACCCGAAGCACCTATCGTGATCATCATATTCAGCGACGGATCCATCCGGACTAATTGGAAAAGCGACAACCCGTTGGCACTCGCAAAAGACTGAAGGGAATATGCCCATACCAGTTCCTGTATGATACCGGCACCGATACCTGTCACCAGATAAAAGGTAAGGAAACGTTTCGGTCCCCATACATTCTCAAGTACACGTCCAAACATATACACCCCGAACATGTTGAAAAAGACATGAGCAAAGGAATGTGTATCGTGCATGAACATATAAGTAACAAACTGAAACGGGTAAAAATCTTTCACACCCGGGAAGTGCAATCCCAATAGTTGCACCAAATCTATCCCTACTTTCGGTAAAACCAGACTGGCTACCCAGAAAAGCAGGTTGATAATGATAAGGTTTTTTGTAACGGGCGGTATACTATTCAAGAACCCGGAGCCATTTTGATTCATCATATACATATCAATTTGCGGCAAAGGTAAATATATTTTGATTGTTTTTTCTTCAAATAGTACTAAAACATAGTAAATCAATAAAAAAAACAATGTTTTTCTTTGCAGAATATTAAATAAAAACTACATTTGGACCGACTTTTAGGCTATCACAGAATTGTTTAACATATTAATTATCAAACCATCATGAACAAAACAGAATTTATTACATCTGTTGCTGAAAAATCAGGATTGAGCAAGACAGATGCAAAGAAGGCAGTTGATGCTTTTATTGAAACAGTATCCGATGAAATGAAAGCCGGAGGCAAAGTTTCTCTTTTAGGTTTCGGTTCTTTCTCTATCAGCGAAAGAGGTGAACGCAAAGGTGTTAACCCAGCTACCAAACAGACCATTACAATTCCAGCTCGCAAAGCTATTAAATTTAAGGCCGGAGCTGAGTTGAACGAGAAGGTGCAGTAAAGTAATCAGGTTTATAGCATAAAAAATAATTCCAGAGAACATCACTGCCCCCTGGAACCCACACTAGTATTAATATTAAACTTACCTGATTTACAGGTCAGTATTTTATGTCGAATTTATGATGACGGGGAATGTATTTTCCCGTCATTTATTTTATACAAAGATGCTGCTTTTCAATAAATTATCCTCGCATTTACGGTTCTTATAACGCATCCGAGCCTCTTCCCCGGCCACTATGTAAACAACTAACGAGATTCGAGTTTCATTTTCCGAAACAATCAATGCAATACCATTATCTATTCCTCACAAACTGCACTACTGAAAAAAAAATGATACACATTCCAAATATTGTACCTGTTTACAGTCCGCCTTCATTCTGAAAATACCAAGTCCAACCGTTTATACTAATTCGCAATGCAAGCCACGGATCATTATCTGAAAAGAAAAAGATGATCTTGTATTCACTCTCACGGTCCAGATACTCTTGTGGAGTCATATTATGACCTTCAATCTTTGTCATTATCAGAAAATCGGTCAGATTGATATTAAATACTTTTTTCCCAGTCGCTTTTTCTGTTACCACAAAGCGAGCATTACGATCTTCTAAAAAACGCATCGTATTCAGCTCGACTGTTGCCGCTGCAAAATTCTTTTGCTCTATATGATATGGCCGGTAACTGAGAACATCATCATCCAACAAGGAATTATTGTATCCCAAATATCCGTTAGATTCTATGATCTCATAATCATAAGCATTTACATTCACCCCCCAGGAGTCTTCATTACTACCCTGAAAGACAAACCGGACTTTGTTGGTATCTTTTATCAGATTAATCACCTCTGTCTGATGGGTTGTCCCGGTAAAATCAACGTTTATAATTTCTCCATACCACAAAGGTTCCACTTCTTTATCGATGATAAGGGATTCTTCGCGCTTCAGGAGCAACTTCAAATCAGAAATAGAAGAGACACCTTTCTCCAATGAAGAGATATCATAGGATTCATGCGCCCCACCCCATGCCATAAACTGATATTGCCCGACCGGAAGTACCACCGGCATCAGATAATCGCCTGTCGACAAGGCTGTTCCTTCTTCTACTTGTTTGAACAGGAATTTTCCATCTTTATCAAAGACATAAAGCTCTACTTTATCGACCTGTGCATGAAAAGCATCCGCAAATTCCATATTATAGTCATACTTGAACTTTACAAGCAGACGGCATTCCGGCAGATCCTCATTAAAGCTGTCACACGAGGTCATCAAAGAGCCGATAAGGATAACCCATATGGTAATGTGACGTAATAGGCTTTTTAGCTTCATATTCTTTCTTTTCTAGTTATTCTATATATAGAGGAAAAGATATTTCTCTTTTCTCGTTATTTCCAATTCGGTGGACAGAACGCTTCGTTCCGTCAAAATAAAAATCCCAAAGTTTTCAAGTCTCCGGAAACTTATTTGTTAAAAGTGAAGTTGTGGGAGGGTTTCTCCCACAACTTCTTATAAAAAATCAGATCATCCATTCAAAATTATAAATCCACTCCCTGCGTATACCAGGTCCAAGGATTAATATTGATCTCTATAGAGAGGAAGGCTTCTTCTTCCTCATCCTTCTTGTCTGTATCTGGAGGAGGAATAGTCGGATATCCTGGGTTCTTAATCGAATTAATAGTAATATCATATACCGAATTACGTACTACCCCAAATTCTCCAAGCTTGTTGTTTGTATTATCCTCATCATTATCATGTTTGATCATGATAGTATAATAGGAATCTCCTCCCTTATAATAAGAAACAGAACCATAACTATCAGCACCGTGAGTACTAACTCCAGCTTGCTTGAATAAATCAGCAAGTTCCTTAGCTCCGGCTTCTATTCCACTATCGGTAGAACCATATTTAGTTGTAAAAGCTTCTTTTGTTAGAAGAGCAACCGCATCCACATCTACAACTGATTTTCCTTTCAAATAAGTAAGGTAAGTATTGAATGTAGTAGTCAACGAAGTAGGAAAGTTATCAGAATCATCACTTTTATATTTTGAAACCAATTCAGCCTCAATATATTTTATAAGCAAGCCATAGGAATAATAACCGGAACCGACCTTAATCCAATCATTTCCGGATATAATCTTTCCTGAATCATCGACATCGGCATCACTGTTAGTTGTTCCATTATAGACACCCCCATCGTTCGGAAGTTTTAATCCGGTAGGTGCGATTGTAGCTTTCAGCAATACATGTGTTGTATAGGCTTGATAATTATCAGCTTCTTCCTGAGTATTTTCCAAACAATACAATGCCGGTATCTTAGAGGCATTAGGACCACTGGAAGGACCAGCCGTTGCATCTGACCACTTACCAGTAATAGTTGCATCAGCCTGAGTATAGAATTCATAATTATCCGTATAAGGAGATGCACCGATATTAGGCATACTCGTCTTCTGACCCTCAAAATTCGGATCTTTCCTGTAAGAACCAAACTTCCATATATCATATGGAGATATACAAGTACCACGACCACCAGCTGCTGGTGTTTCCATCCACGTCTTGGATCTTTCAGACATCGGGAAATATTTTTTATTCGTTACATTCAAAGCCCATCCAACAGTAGCAACATCAATACTGTTTCCTGTATAATTTTCATCTGCGAACAAACGTACTTTCGCAGCGACGCGATCGACAGTCAGCTGTTGCGGTTGTTTTTCCGCTTCTCCCGCAGTTGGATAGGTTACCAAGTCTATATCTTCTACATCAACAGTGCCACCAGTGTCTGTAATCTTTGTTGGTTCCAGCTTTCCTTTGGCATTTGTCATCATAAAGTTCTTTTTGTCAGCACCAATCACAGAAGTCACATCTGTATTAATAATCGCTGCGTTTACGGTAGATAACTTAGCATTTGTTAAAGTTGCCGCAGTTTTAAATTCTGTGGACGGATTTAATACAACCATAAAAGCTTTCGCTGTCTTTTTCACCTTGAATGCACTTGTCGCAGTTCCACCGCCTTGTCCAGGTGTATTTATTTCCGGATCACTAGACCCCCATAGCTTTACATCGACCACGCTCGGATCAGGAGTAGGAGTATCCACATGGTTATCAAAGAATACAACCATCATTTCATTCACCTTTGTCTCATTTTCAGTACCATTTTCAGTATTGGGAGTATTCAAGGATTTGGTCGTTCCTCCTGTTCGGACACTAAGGGACACCCAAGCTTCTCCATCTGTATTGTCGACACCACCGCCATCTCCGCCGCCATCCGGCAAACTTTCACTACATGCTGCAAACAGTAATGCTGCGCATGCCATCATAAATAGATTTTTCTTCTTCATTTTACTCAAATTTAATTAGTAATTTTTACTCATTTATTTATCTCATTTTATTCTCAATCTCAACTATATTGATTCTTTTCTTTTCCAATTCTTTCAAATTATTTTTAGCCGCTTCCAATCCAGAACGGGCAGCAGTGTTCAAATAATTCTCTGCCGTATCATACTCTTCTTTCAACAGTGCCAATACACCCATCGCATTATCGTATTCCGGCTGAACATTTTTTACCGTCAACCGATTCAGATAACGCTCTGCCGCTACCAGATTTCCCTGAGAAAGAGCCGCTGCTGCCGCATTTATATTTGCTACATCATTCTCCGGATACATCCTTACTGCAATTTCAAAAACTTCTACAAATTCTCGGGAACCGACCGGATAACTATTCGCCACCATGAACATTTCATTCAGGCTCAGATTCTGCGGACGTCTTTTGATCACCTCTTTCGCTTCATTCACATCGAAGTTCTTCACGTTATAATTAACTTTACAAACGGCAACACGCAAACCCGGATAAATATTTTTCAGTAAATACTGATAAGGTACACCTCCGCGAAACTGTTTTAACTTCGCCTTTCGCTCGGTATCTATCGAATAAGTATCGATAATAGCCAATATCTCATTCTTATATTCCATATCTCCGGCATCGAGTACTTTCACAAGGCCCTCCCAGTTTTCACCACCAAAAACAGAACGATACTGATCTTGTGAAAAATCATACCGGGATAGCAGATAATCGCGTAAAGCCATAGCACGCCCTTCCGATAAACGTTTATTGTTCGCCAAAGAACCTTCCGGAGAAGCATAGCCGATAATATCCAAGCCTTTTACTTCGATACTCGGATCGGATTTCAGTTCATCGATCATTGAACGGATCTTTGCCAGTTCCTGCGGATTGTTCATATATTCGGGACGAATATTCGTTTTATTCACCTCGAAATCCAGAAAACTTTCCACTTGTATATCACGACGTTTGATATCTTCCACCACAGGTTTGATAAAAGCCATGTGAGGCACAACGACATAAGGTTCCGGTATATGCTCCAATGCAACCTTATCGACAACCGGCTCCACATTCATTAATAATGTTTCTCCGCAACCGCATTCATCCCGTTTCACGTCCAGATGAGCATCTGCCATCCACGGCTCATAAAGCAAAGCATACCGGTACTGAATCGTTTTGTCGGTCCGCTTATTTAGACGTTCAACCAGATAAGGTTTTTCATACTCAGTTTTCTCTCTGGCGTTCATCAGGGAGAGGGTACGTTCATACACACGATATTCATCCTTTCCTTTCATTGTGACTTTCGGTAAACTATACGTCTTTTCTGCAGAAGTTAGTTGCGGGATAAAATCTACTCCGCGGGTAGATTTCACTTTCACACCGTCCAACACGATCTCCATATGAACATAAAGAGAATCACCGGCCTGTTCCAGTTGTACCGGATTCACTGTTATAACCCCTTCATGAGAACGCGATTGTCCCATTACCGGAAAACAGCCCAGGTATAAAATCGCCATTACGCATATGATGAATTGTATATTTCTTCTCATTCTCATTTTATTATTTAATCAGATAAATAAATGATATACTCGCTTTTGTCGGTCCAAAATAATTTCGTCCCGTATCTTTCAGTTTGGAACCGCACTCCGCACAAGGATATTTCTCATATTCGATACGTGCATATCCCAATCCGACAGAAGCCTCGATGCTCCAGCGCTTTTTCAATATCCAGGAATGACCGATCGACAATCCCCCACCATATAGATGGCCTTGATACCTGTTTTTCTGCATGTTATCACTAAATAGTCCCGGAAGATTTCCAACATTAAAGTCTGCATAATGTGCATGTAATCCAACAAATGTCCGGTTGAAACGCTCGCAGAACCAATAACGCACTTCAGGTTGTATTCCCCAATGACGTAAACGTCTGCCGTTATCCGGTTTCCAGGGATTATAATTGACCGGAACATCCAACGTCCATTTAGGAGCCAGCCCTATTTCCAGGCCAAGATTCATGGTTGTTGTCAGATCGTACAACAGATTACTCTTGACCGCAACCTTCTGCGCTTTACTCCCGGGAACAAAATAACCGAGCATCAATAATATAAGTATAAATACTTTTTTCATCTATATGACTTTTTATTTACTAATTACTCAATTGAGCAATATCTATTTTTATACGTTGTGTAAAACTACCTGTAGAGGAAGAACTACTTATTGTCGTAAGATTTACCACTCCCCTTCTTGCCGTACCGGAAGAATTAGGTTCCACCTCTACAAATATCTTTCCATCGTCCACCGTTATATTGGTAGTATCATTACGCGACACCATAGATGAAGGACGCAATTTGATCCAATTTTTAGTGGACGTTGCATCATCGAGAGAAGCTGAAAGACAATAATAGTTTATTGTTCTACCCGAATAAATCTCTCCCGAAGGTATATATCCAAGAACTTCCCCACCTGAAGGGACCGCACTTCTTTGTTTTATTTCTACGACTTTCTCCAGATTACCTAAATTAAGCGTAACACGAGCCTGATCTGCCAGCCCATTTGAAATAGAAGCCTTCGCTGTCGTTTTCCGTGGATTGGTAGATTCTACAATAGGTATTATTCCATCGCTTGGCGAGGTTAACCTAAACAGAGCCGACGAGATATTGCCACTTATTGTTTTGGAGTTGGAGAAATTTATTGTACAGTTAGTTATAAAATCGAATATATTATATTCAACTGCACTACTGGTATAAGCTATAAAAACAGAATTACTCACTCCAAGGTAGTAAGAATCGTTAGCCACTATTTCATGTGTATCACTGTCATCCACCAGCAACTCGGTTTTCAGGTTCACATTAGACGCACCAGATAGCTTAGCATCGGCAATCGTTTCATAACCCGCCCCTGATACTTGCTTAATCTGAAATATATAGGCATAATTACGTAACAGATTCTTCGGATTAAATTGGTCATACATATTAATCATCGACATCTTATAGTAATAATCTTTTCCTTCGTATTCTCCCTGAATAATCATATATGTATCATTCTCTCTTGAATTCGTTTCATAAAAATAAACCGGCTTCCCATTTGTATTCTCTCCTACCGCATCGATCAGATTGGACGAATAAGAAGCATCCTTTCTATACTCCGTCAGATTGGTTACACTACTCATTATGTTTGTACTCAAATTGTGCAACTGCCCCTGCCGAGGGACATTACCGACCGATGTTATTCCTTTGAATTTAAAATTACCAGCCTCGTTAAAAATAAGAACATGCCCTACCACACGCGTCATTCGCAACGGGGTATCATCCGAATTCGCTATTTTGGTTGTATTATCTATATTCGTCAAGCCTTGCAGCAAATAACTCATTGGAATCGTTTCCCCATTGTCATACGGCATATATTTTCCATCCGAAGGAGTAAAGAGGTCAGTCTTCAGATTATTACAGACAACCGATAATTTATCCCCGACAGCCATACCAGCGGGAAAATCCACAAAATTATACACTTGTGAACCGTAATAATATTTCTGCTTTGAATTAGCCAATATCAATATCTGATAACTGGCACCATCGGTTTGTTCTGTCAACAAGACATACCTCTTCCCTGTCCCGATCATTTCAAAAGCCTGCACAGCCTCTACAAAAGTGGCATTGTTGTCATTTCCTCTGAAAACCAGTACCCAGGGCTGCATTCCGACACTCCATTCATCCGCCGCTCTAGTCGTAGGAAGATTATGAGAGTCAGCACGATTAAAAATTTCAATTCTCACCTTGCCATCAGAGGGCTCATCAGGACCTGGCAGATCCGAGATAAGCACCTCATGGTTACAAGCCGACATAAACATGAGTATGAAAAAACAGCTTAACCTTATTATATTATATATCAACTTTCTCTTCATTTTTTTACACACCGAATTGTATTCCCAAACAAATGACTGGTAGATATGGGTTTTGTCGCATCATAATTGAATTCAAAATTCCACATATTACCATAAGGATTACCATTCTGTACTCCAGTGGATGTATCCGTCCACCCCGGAGCAACAGAAGAGGCCCAATAATATCCGGTTTCACCAGCATATTCCAAGCTGCCATCCAGATACCATCTTCTCCCTGCCGACGGCAAGAATAAAGAAGCTTTGGTACTTGCATTGAAAAACAATGTACCGAGATAAGCAGCTTCCGTATTATCCAAACTAACCCCTTTATATTTTTTAGACGAGCCTGCAGGTGCACTACCTGTGGATGGATCCCTGCTATTTCCCACAACCATATTCCTCTCCATAACGGGACGCCTGTCAAAAAAGCCATCTGCATAACATCCGTATAAGAGTTCTGCAAGAACACCGGGAGTATACAGTACCGGCTTATTAGCCGATTCAAATGGTTGATTTACTGTATTCCATGACGCATCACCTTTCATAGGGGACGTGAATAAAGACATTCTCCAATCCGACATATAAACCTGAGCATCCGTACTATTTACTGCCCTTCGATCCAACGGACCGTCTGTCGGGCGGTAATACCCGGGAGGACATACTTCATAATACTCCTCATATTTCACACCCGACGTTGCTCTCCAGTAAGAGAAAGCCGATAACTGGATAAAATATTGATTCCCTGGCCAACCTGTGACACTCCAAGGGGAAACACTACCCAGATTCTTATTAGTCGGATGATATGCACGACGCCCCATAGCTGCATTAGCTATCGGTAATCCCCATTGAAAATGAGCTCCGGCCTGAGTCGGATATTTTACAAAGGCGACTTCAGTAGCTAGATTGCTATAAGTCATCTCATAATACTTCAAAGTCGTATTCGGGGTATTTTTAAAAGTACTCACCGTCAAATTATACGGAGAGAATTTAGCTCCGTAACTGGAAGTTCCGGACTGTGTTCCTCTTCTCATCAGATAATCAGGCTCTTCACCCTGACGAATATATAATTGGGCTGTATAAGTAGCATTACCATGAGCATAAGTGACATTCACGACCCCATATCTCGGAGTACTTCCTTCGGCCCTTGTTTCTGCCATGCCAATCCGGAAATAAATACGTCCTCTCCCTTTCACGGAAGTACCACTTTCCCCCTGATATTGATTAGGTGTAACCGGATATTTTTCCGGATCACCCGGATTGTCTGTTCCTATATAGGGATCAAAACTGGGAGTTGTACTTAATACTATAAAATCCCGGCCTCCGTTTGCTTCATCCACTTCTGCCGTCCAGGCATCCTCTACACCCCACCTGTTTCCACTGATCACTCTTTCACCTTTTTCACTATTTCTGAAAAAAGCACCGATATAAGAGTCATAGCCTTCAGCCTTTGACCCGAAGTCAAAGCGTACTCCATTTTGATTTACAGTGACATCAATCGTCTTTTTTATAAGATTTGTTTTACTCCAATAATTATCCGTACCTACCAATGTGAGTGTATAGGTCTTTGTTCCCGCCACATTGGGTTGGTCCAGTAAAATATCCATATAACCATCTCCCGTCGCAGGATTATAATTGAATCTTTCATTTTTGTTCAAATTACTATCATCAGACCTATAAGACAAGACATTAAAAATCTGACTGGTTTGTAATTCAGCACCGGTACTCCGATCCACGACTTTTTCATCCACAAATACATACGGCATATTCGATTTAAACGAAATTCGTGCCCCGTTAAAATCTGTGATATTCACCTTTGTATCCGAAACATTCAATATTCTATTCCCTGGTATCTCCCAACCGATCCAATCATAATTCCAGTCGGACGCAATGATATTCACCAGTAAAAAATCCTTTATAGTTCCAGTAAAATCCAATTTCGTATTTTTCGGCAAACTATAATTTGCATCCGGTTCCGAACTAATAGCCAACCTACATGACGGGTTATACCTCGTTTCCATATTCAATGTGAAAATAACAGCTTTCGACTCATCTGTTGAAGAAGCTGGCTCATTAGCAGGTAGAATGATACGGGAAATTTTCTTAGCCCATGTAACGCCGGCAATCGTCGTATCTGAAAAATAACTTGCATCGGAAGTCCTTAACAATTGGCGGATCACACTGCGTTCGATAGTACCTGTATAATTATCTGTCAGAGCGACCTTGTCGGGTATATTACTGAATGTAACGCCTTTAAATTCTGTTTCAAAATCATCTGCAGCCTTCAGTAATACGTCAACACGAACTCCCATTCTGTTCAACTTCAGTTTCAATTCGGAGACTATCGTACCACCACTCAATTCCGCTCCTGCCCCTTTGGTCAAAACCTTAACATATTCGATTTCCTGCATCATAGGAATATTCTTATTCGAGGCAAAAGCATTTGCCGGATAAGCTATATTGTTTAAGTTGCTATATGAAGAAATCGCATCCAAAGCAGATGAAATCAAAGACTCCGTCGGCTCATTTGCCAAAAATACAAAACGATAAGTTCCCGGATCAATAGGATGTTCTACCGTATTATTCACTAACTGTCCTGCTGAGTACAGAACATTGGATATACATAAATTTGTCACATGGTCAAAAGCCAGGACACGAAAAGAACTTACATAATAATCCTCCGCAGTACCCGGGTGAGTACCACTTAGTCCGAGTCCACTGATTGACAGGTAAGAACTTTTTGTACTTTTATTAATGACTGTTTCATCTACACAAGATGAAAAAGCAATCAAAAATAAGAGACAAACCAAATTTATGTATGTGCCGCATTTATCCAACATCATCTAATAAGCCTTTTTGATCTCCCATGAGATTTTGTAAAATTCTAGTGCTATTGGCTCTTACTCTATAAAAACTACCGACTCTAAAGTTATATCCCATCATTAACGACCACTATTTATTTTGGCGTAACTTTAAGCATATAAATTATCCCAAAAACACTTTTTCTATATCATTACAAAGATCGTAAATGTCAAATAAATCATTGCGCGATAACCGTTTCTGATATCATACACACCCCATACAGCATATATCCTATTTCACAACAGGGTTGCGGGTATTTTACATTTTCCGAAACTTTCTCGACATTTTAACCAAACACACATACTAACCGTACACAAATCAACGACTTTCGCATGAAAAAAGTAAATGCTTATCCAGAAAAAAGAATATAGTAAAGGTCAAGCTACCTGTCAATTCAAAATACCTATACGCAGGTTTTTAAAAAATAATCATGTACCTTTGCATCCAAAATAAAATCAGAATATATAGAAGTAAGAATATGGTTATTGAACAGCAGATCACCGGTGCGATCATTGCCGGAATTAAAGAACTGTACGGTGCCGAAGTTTCAGAGGCCCAGATTCAGTTACAGAAGACAAAAAAAGAGTTTAAAGGACATCTTACCCTGGTTGTATTCCCTTTTCTTCGTACATCCAAGAAATCACCGGAACAGACAGCCCAGGAAATCGGCGAGTATTTGCTGAAAAATGAACCGGCTGTATCTGAGTTCAACGTAATCAAAGGTTTTCTGAACCTGACCGTTGCCGGGCCTTGCTGGATCGACCTGTTAAATACGGTCAATGCACAACCATCTTACGGGATCATACCTGTTACGGAACAATCTCCGTTGGTGATGATCGAATATTCTTCTCCTAACACAAACAAACCCCTGCATCTCGGTCACGTACGTAACAATCTGCTTGGTTACAGTTTGGCAGAGATCATGAAGGCAAACGGGAACAAAGTCGTTAAAACGAATATTGTAAACGACCGTGGTATTCATATCTGCAAATCGATGCTCGCCTGGCAGAAATGGGGTGAGGGTGTTACTCCTGAATCATCCGGTAAAAAAGGTGACCACCTGATCGGTGATTTTTATGTATTATTCGACAAGCATTATAAACAGGAACTGAAAGACCTGGAAGCAAAGGGCCTGACTAAAGAAGAAGCTGAAGCTCAATCTACGCTTATGGCTGAAGCACGTGAAATGCTTCGTAAATGGGAAGCCGGCGATGCCGAAGTCCGTGCATTATGGGAAAAGATGAATAATTGGGTTTACGCCGGTTTTGATGAAACCTATAAAATGATGGGGGTAAACTTCGACAAAATATACTACGAATCACAAACTTACCTGGAAGGAAAAGGCAAAGTAATGGAAGGTCTTGAAAAGGGAATTTTCTACCGCCGTGAAGATGGTTCGGTATGGGCAGACCTGACAAAAGACGGGTTGGATGAAAAGCTGCTACTCCGTGCCGACGGTACTTCCGTATATATGACACAGGATATCGGTACAGCCAAACTGCGTTTCGACGATTACCCGATCAACAAAATGATCTATGTTGTAGGAAACGAACAAAATTATCATTTCCAGGTATTATCCATCCTGCTCGATAAGTTAGGTTTCGAATTCGGTAAAGGCTTGGTGCACTTCTCCTACGGAATGGTAGAACTCCCGGAAGGAAAAATGAAGAGCCGTGAAGGTACTGTTGTCGATGCAGACGACCTGATGGAAGAAATGATCGGCACGGCTCATGAAATATCTCAGGAACTAGGAAAACTGGATGAAATGACTCCGGATGAAGCGAATAATATTTCCCGCATCGTAGGATTAGGTTCACTGAAATATTTTATACTGAAAGTCGACCCTCGTAAGAATATGACCTTCAACCCGAAAGAATCTATCGACTTTAACGGGAATACCGGTCCGTTCATTCAGTACACATATGCCCGTATCCGTTCCGTTTTGCGCAAAGCTGCCGAACAAGGAATTGTTCTTCCCGAACAATTACCGGTTAACACCCCTATTTCGGAGAAAGAGGAAGGTCTGATCCAGATGATCGCCGACTATGCAGTGACAGTGAAAGAAGCAGGCAAAGAATACAGCCCGGCTTATATCGCCAACTACATTTACGACCTGGTAAAAGAATACAACCAGTTCTATCATGATTTTTCTATCCTGCGTGAAGAAAATCAGGAGATCAAACAATTCCGTCTTGTATTGTCAGCCAATGTAGCCAAGATCGTAAAATCTGGTATGTCGTTGCTGGGGATCGAAGTTCCGGAAAGAATGTAATTTGATCAATACATATATAATATAAAAAACTCCTGCTGAGAAATCAACAGGAGTTTTTTATGATCTATCGGATTATGCCTTTTTCTTTGTCGTTCGTTTCTTTGTTGTCGAAGGCTTTTCTGCAGCTTCGGTAACGATTTTCATACATTCTTCATAAGTCAGTTTTTCCGGATTCGTAACCGTCTTCGGTATCCGGTAATTGGCTTTCTTATAAGTAATGTAAGGACCATAACGGCCATTTAATATTTCCAGTTCAGGATCTTCCTCAAACTTCTTCAGAAAACGTTGTTCATCCTTCTTACGCTTTTCATCAATCAACTCGATCGCTTCCTCGGCCGTAATGGAAAGCGGATTCATATCCTTCGGTATAGAAACAAATTTCCCGTCATGGCGAATAAACGGTCCGAAACGACCGATAGCGGCTACCATATCTTTACCTTCATATTCGCCGATCGTGCGAGGCAAATCGAACAATTTCAATGCTTCTTCCAGCGTGATCGTTTCGATAGACTGGCCTTTCATTAATGTTGCGAACTGAGGTTTAGGAGCCTCTTTGTCATCCGGATGAGCCTGACCAATCTGTACAACCGGACCATACCGGCCGATTTTTACAAACACCGGATTACCGCTCTTAGGATCTACGCCCAGCTGACGTTCACCGACCTTATGCTCTGTTTTCACGGCGGCTGTTTCTTCTACGATCGGATGGAATAACTTATAAAACTTATCGATCGCTTCTGTCCAGACCATATCTCCTTCAGCAACAGCATCAAATTCCTTTTCCACACTGGCTGTAAAGTTATAATCCAGTACATCCGGGAAATAAGACATCAGAAAATCGTTCACAACCGTACCGATATCAGTAGGCATCAGCTTGTTACGGTCTGCACCGACAATTTCTTTCTTATCGACTTCCTTGATCTTATCTTTTGCAAGGGTGATCACGCTATAAACACGTTCCACACCATCTTTATCGCCTTTGATCACATATTCGCGATTCTGTATCGTCTGAATGGTAGGAGCATACGTAGAAGGACGACCGATACCCAGTTCTTCCAGACGGCGCACCAGACTGGCTTCCGTATAACGCGGCGGACGCTGAGTAAAACGTTCCGTTGCTACGATATCGTTCAACGACAATACCTCATGCAATTCTACCGGCGGCAACAGACCATTCTCCTGTTCCTTTTCGTTTTCATCATCGTAGCTTTCACGGTATACCTGAAGGAAACCGTCGAATGTGATCACCTCACCTACAGCTACAAACTTTTCTTTCTTATTATTGATACAAACGGAAATCGTCGTACGTTCCAGTTCGGCATCCGCCATCTGTGACGCAATCGTCCGTTTGCGGATCAATTCATATAATTTCTTTTCCTGCGCCGATCCGCTGATCTCCGTATTACTTATATAGGTAGGACGGATAGCTTCGTGCGCTTCCTGAGCCCCTTTGCTCTTCGTATGATACTGGCGGAATTTATAATATTTCTCTCCATAAGTTTCCAGGATAGCCTCTTTGGACGTTCCTAACGCCAGGTCACTTAAATTCACCGAGTCGGTACGCATATAAGTGATCAACCCGGATTCATACAGACGTTGTGCGATCATCATGGTCTGTGACACAGAGTATCCCAACTTACGGGCAGCTTCCTGCTGTAATGTTGAAGTAGTGAAAGGAGGTGCAGGTGATTTCTTTACTGGTTTCTTTGTGATCTCGTCGATGCTAAAAGAGGCAGATTTGCAGGATTCCAAAAATTCCATTACCTCTTTTTTATCTTTCAGGCGCTTGCTCAACTCCGCTTTCAGGATCGTTGTCCCGTCAGGAAGCGTAAAATTAGCGATGATACGATAGGCTGCTTCCGAGACAAACTCATTGATCTCACGTTCACGTTCTACGATCAAGCGGACAGCAACCGACTGTACACGACCGGCAGACAGTGCTGGTTTCACTTTCCTCCATAGAATAGGAGAAAGTTCAAAACCCACGATACGGTCCAATACACGACGTGCCTGCTGTGCATTCACCAGGTCGATATTGATATCACGCGGTGTTTCGATAGCATGCAAAATGGCATTCTTGGTAATTTCGTGGAAAACAATACGTTTAGTATTTTCCGGTTTTAATCCCAGAACTTCGTACAGATGCCAGGATATAGCTTCTCCTTCGCGGTCCTCATCGGATGCCAGCCATACCTGTTCGGCAGCCTTCGCTTCGGATTTCAATTCGGAAACCAACTTCTTCTTATCAGCCGGAATCACGTACTGCGGAGCATAATTGTGCTCGATATCGATACTAAATTCTTTTGTTTTCAAATCGCGGATATGACCGTAACTCGACATAACCTTAAAATCTTTCCCGAGGAATTTTTCTATGGTTTTTGCCTTGGCAGGTGACTCCACTATTACCAGATTCTTTTGCATAATCACTTTTCACTTTTTAGAAATCGAGTGCAAACTTACATAAATAATTAACGTAACCGTACATCAGTAACAAAAAAACAGTTTTTTAAACCGTGATTATTATGTATGTAAGCACTTCAGAATTATCTTTGTCCACAAAATATCACATTATTTCAATATGGAAACAATCAGACAACTTATCAACGATAATAAAACAGAAGAAGCCTTGCGTTTGTTGGATGAATACATAAAAAAAAATGCTTCAGACGATGAAGCATTTTACCTGCGTGGAAATGTATATCGTAAAATGGGCGATATCCGGCAGGCACTGAATAATTACCTGACAGCCATAGAACTGAATCCCGATAGTCCGGCACAAACGGCCTACAATGCCCAGATCAAAATATTAGATTTTTATAACAAAGATATGTATAATCATTAACAGCTCTACCCATATATAAGAGTGTTTTATTGAATCTTTTCCTGCAACTCTTTCAATAGCTGGATATCTTTTGTCCGTATTTTACCGCTACGATCAGGTGGACAATTCAGGATAAGGATATTATCATTCTTTGTACACTGATGGTACAGTTTTGCCAACTCGTCAACAGGTTTATACTTTTTGTCGGTCGTATTATAGAACCAACGTTCGCTGATACAAATGGTCGATTCCCACGGCATATAATACTCTTTTCCTTCATGAGTAAAGACTTTCGGATCATTATCAGCAGGCAGATAGGGATCTCCCAGACGGAAATCACTCGGGAAGTAACGGATCGGATAACCTTCCTGCTGGTTTTCCGGCAATACAGGATGAGCATCGGGATTATCCGGCAAGCCGATCGTCCAGTTTATACCGATCTGGCAATCCGGCTGTCTCGATTTTATCGTCTGATAAATCTCTTTCACCGGCCAACGGTAATTCTCTTTTTCCCAACCTCCGTCAAACCAGAACTCTACAATATTGGTATGCGGCTGCACAATATCGATCAATTCATCTAATTGGCGAAGCATGTATTCATTATAGGCGGCGTCTTTACCAGGATCTTTCACATCTGCATTCACCTTACGGTCCCATAAAGAATAGTACAGTCCCAGACCGATATCATATTTCTTACAGGATTTTGCTATCGATTCAATTACATTTGTGGTATTACCCGAACTCGCTACATCATATTCCGTATATTTACTATCCCACAGACAGAATCCTTCATGGTGTTTTGCCGTAAGAATGACATATTTCATGCCGGCCTCCTTTGCCGCCCTGATCCATTGATCGGTATCGACAGTCGTTGGCCGATAAGAAGAAGCCGGCTTGGAACCATCCGTCCATTCCTGATCCTGGAATGTATTCAGTCCGAAATGGATGAACATTCCATATTTACGGGCAATCTGTTTTTGCTGTGCCGGACTGGGTCGATGGGAAGGGACTGGTAAGATCTGTTCCTGCCCACAAACGAAAGGTATGGACAAGAACAGAAACAAGAAATTAATTATTATCTTTTTCATGGTAATAGAATTTTATACCACAAAAATATCATTCTTTTCTATTCGGATATATTCAGATTTCGTTATATAGTTTGCAGAATCCGATATTACATCTCTTAGAAACGCCAACCTACATTGAACTGAAGGACACCGTTACGACTTTTTCCATCAATATCAGAAGAGGATACTCCCGGTATTGTAGAAGCAATATTATCTTTATTCAAAGTATTTGTCAACCCGACATTATAACTCAAAGAAAACAGTAAACCCATTGAAGTTTGATATCCAGCTCCGACTACTAACGAAAAATCAAAAGTTCTAAACCAATCACTCAAAACATCTGTCGACACAGATGTACCTGAATCAGATGCTTTTACTTTAGAAGATACTTTAAAGCCCAGTTGTGGTCCGGCAAACAAATTAAATCCCTCATATACGTACCCCTTTAGCAGAATAGGAATATTAAGATAATCATTTTTCAATTTTGCTGTAGTACCACTCACCTTGAATCCCTGCATTGAATAATAAATACCTGGTTCAATAGCAAAATTATTAGTCATCATCACTTCACCAGCAACCCCTATATTTAAACCAGCTTTCATACTCGCCCCTTCGGAGTTTGTCATATTGGCAAAGTTCAAACCGATCTTCGGAATAAAATGAAATTCTTGTGCACTTGCCTGAAATGCGACGAAAAGCAACAATAATAAAGCGATCTTTTTCATACTACTAAATTGTTTTAGATATTAAACACAAAATACTATCTCAATGAATAAAAACGATTCAGACCTTCCAGCCTGTCGATTACTATAAACCAGACAGACCAAAGATAAACACTAAAATTAAAATACTACTATTTTTATTTATTATATCACCGGATAATCTATATTTCTTTCCGGGAATAACTCTTTCAGGCTTATTTCCAGCACTTTCGTTCTCTCTTCATCCAGTGTAAACACTTTATCCTTTACCACAAACAAATCGAACGGAATATGTAATTCCGCCATTTTCTTTTTGTTGAAATCAATTAGATATTGAGTTTTTCCCCGACTAATGATCGAATAACCATCCCACTCCAAATCAGAAAAAAAGAGGTTTCCGGGCAGATAAGTACGAATAACCTCCATCCGCTCATTGATTTCAAATATCTCATACCGGTTATTATAAACGAAACAAGACGTCGAGTCGGATGGCGTAATCCGGTCAAAAGAAGCACTATCTGCATTTTCGATATAAAAAGAATTGGCCATAAATCCCTGTAACTTCCCGTTGGCCTTCTCATCCCAGGGAGCAACTTCAATCTCCGAACTGTCGGTTAACTGACAAAAAGAGATTCCATCATCAAACAATAAATACAATGTATTACGTTCCTCTTTCAAGCAGGCATCTTCAATCCTGTCTTTTTTCTTTGTCAGTTGATTCAAATATATATTTTTCCCGGTATTCTTATCGAAACAGGCAATGAAAGGTCTTCCGATATTGACCTCCATCATTTTTTTTTCATAAACAGAGGATAAGTCCCGCAAGTTCGCACGGTAGCCGGAACCATAATTAATCATATACAACCTGTCGCCATAATCAAACAGCCGTGAGTGGGAGGTCAGATCTTCCGAAAAGGGATACCCCCATTTCATTTTCAATCCGTCATCCAGGCAGAGCAATTGCGTCCTGTTAGCAAAATAAAACAGAGAATCATCTCTCAACACATTTGAAGTCAGTTCCACTACAGTATTACCTCCGGTCGGAATCCCTGCATAGCCGGTCAAAGCGCCGGTCAGTATGCCTAAAGCCCCCAGAGCTACAGCTCCCGTATAGTTCGTTGTTCCGGTTTTCATCGGATAACTTTCACCTGTCCCATTATTCACATTGACCAGGTGCAACCCGTCAGAAACAATCAGCCTTGTCGAATCATCAACCAGTCCGTGATAATTCCAGCCATAGGTGTGCGGAACCTCCCGGGTCCACAAAAGTTCGCCGGTATTCGTATCATAACATTCCAGTTTTTTCGAAACCCCATTTTTATAAGCCCATAATTTATTATCCTCCCGATCCAATATATAAGGAAGAATTTTTTTATTCCATTTCGGTGTCCCTGTCTGCAAATCCAGTAAGGAACTTTTGATTCCTTTCGAATTGAATAAAATACCTTCGGGAAGCAATGCAAACTGATCGTTCATGTAATTCACTTTTCGTCTCCACAACTCTCTCCCTTTCTGAAAATCAAAGACAACCAATTCACCTTTGTTCTTATAGGATTGTTCGTTTTTAGTCAGATACCCTATTTTCACCATAAAAATAGTGCCGGTAGTATCCATCTTATAATCGCGCACCCTTCCGTTAAATTCAAAACCACGAGCCGTCAACTCTTTTCCTTCCGTCGTTACCCCGATCACAACCGGATTCTGGGCATAAATAAAAGGGACGGAGATTAACAAACAAACGATTAAATACAACAATCTCTTCATAAGACAATTCTGAGTTAAATGAATAAATACTAGCGGGTTCCCTGAATGGAACAAATGTATAAACGTTTTTCCGGAAAAACTATTGCCGGTCGAAAGAGAATTAACACATACATAACAAAAAACCGGAAGGGAAGACCTTCCGGTTTTTTGTTATTATAGTAAAGCAAGAATCCGGTCTTACTTCAGCAAGCTACAAGGACAAAGATTATCTTTTTCGATATCTTTGAAGTAGTTGTATGTACCTACTTTGATATCAGCACAAGCAGCTTCATCAGCCACGATGATACCTTTCGGGTGCATCTGTAAAGCAGTGATTGTCCACATCTGGTTGATGGAACCTTCAACAGCCTGCTGCAAAGCACGAGCCTTGTTATGACCGTTTACCATGATCAATACTTCTTTAGCATCCAGTACGGTACCTACGCCAACCGTTACAGAAGTTTTCGGTACCTTGTTCACGTCGTTATCGAAGAAACGTGAGTTAGCAATGATCGTGTCTGTAGTCAATGATTTTACACGAGTACGTGAAGACAAAGAAGAACCCGGTTCGTTGAATGCGATATGACCGTCAGGACCGATACCGCCCAGGAACAGGTCTACACCACCCACAGCCTTCATTTTTGCTTCATAAGCAGCACATTCAGCTTCCAGATCAGGAGCGTTACCATTCAGAATATTTACGTTTTCCGGTTTGATATCCACATGGCTGAAGAAGTTATTCCACATGAAAGAATGATAACTTTCAGGATGATCTTTCGGCAGACCTACATATTCATCCATATTGAAAGTGATGATATTCTGGAAGGAAATAACACCTTGTTTATTCAGCTCGATCAGGTTCTTGTACATTCCCAGCGGAGATGATCCGGTAGGCAATCCCAGTACAAACGGTTTTTCTGCTGTCG
Organism: Parabacteroides sp. AF14-59; assembly: GCF_003479515.1. Classification (NCBI taxonomy): domain Bacteria; kingdom Pseudomonadati; phylum Bacteroidota; class Bacteroidia; order Bacteroidales; family Tannerellaceae; genus Parabacteroides; species Parabacteroides sp. AF14-59. Next base: position 29,177 of record NZ_QUHH01000029.1, read on the forward strand.
GATTCGCTTTCTTAATCTTTGCAGCAACATAATTAGCAGCCCATTTTGAGAGTTGCTCGTAATCAGGTTCAATAATCAGTCTCATAACGTTTGCGTTTTTTTCAGTTGACAGTTGACAGTTGACAAGTGACAGATATAGTCACCCTCCTCCGCGCACCGGAACTGATAGGTTATTAATAGTTTTTTTAGATCCTTTTTTAACTGTCAACTATCACTTGTCAGCCGTCAGCTGTTTCGCCATCGCTTCGCCCAAAGCCCAGCATTCTTCATACTTATCGGCTTTCAAGCCCTGTTTTTGTTCAACAGGAGTACCAACAGTTTCCCATTTCATCTTTTCTCCGAAAGCCGTCAGGCGTTTTACCGCAGCACCGGCCCAGGTAAATGAACCGAAGTAACCATACAAACGGTTCTTCACCTCACGCATTTCGATCTTGCTCAGAATAGCTTCCACTTCCGGGAACAAACTGTTCGAGTAAGTCGGACTGCCGATGATGATACCTTTATATTTGAATACATCTTTCAATATATAGGATGCAGGACTCTTGCTGACATTATGCAACACAATGTTCTTCACGCCATGTGCCGACAGCGATGAAGCGATCGCTTCCGCCATCTGTTCCGTATTACCATACATGCTTCCATAGATAACGACAACACCGTCTTCTCCTTCATAACGGCTCAGACGATCGTATATCTCAACCGCTTTCTTAGCATATTTACGCCATACAGGACCATGAGTCGAACAGATCGTTTCGATACCCAATACAGAAAGCTTCTGTAAAGCACGCTGTACCGGATTACCGTATTTACCGACAATATTGGAATAATAACGGATCATTTCTTCCCAGTAATGATCCACATTCATTTCCTCATCGATCACTCCGCCGTCCAATGTACCGTATGTACCGAAAGCATCAGCTGAGAACAGCAACTTGTCCGTCGAATCGTATGTCACCATCACCTCCGGCCAGTGCACCATCGGAGCCATATAGAAAGAAAGCTGATGACGGCCGATATTCAGCGTATCCCCTTCTTTCACTTCGTAAAGTCCGGTCGTTATATTGTGATAGCCGTCCAGCATACCGAATGTCTGCTTATTACCAATGATCTGCACGTCGGGATATTGCTGGCGCAACAGGCGGATACTTCCGGCATGATCGGGTTCCATATGGTTCACAACCAGATAGTCGAGCGTCCGTCCGTCCAGTGCATCTGCTATTTTTTTCAAAAAGATATCAGAGTAGCAAACATCCACCGTATCCACCAATACAGTCTTTTCGTCTACAATCAAATATGAATTATAGGAAACACCATACGGAAGCGGCCACATATTTTCGAAGAGGGCCTTCTGACGGTCGTTAACTCCTACGTAATATACCTTATCTGCTATTTCTTTTAACTTATACATCTCTTTAATTTCGTCTTTTTAATTCTTCGTAATTGTTCGGCTTTCTCGTCAGTGCTCTCCAAACGAACCAGCAACCGGCCAAAACAAACGGAATACTGAGCCACTGGCCCATATTCAGCATCATATTATCTTCAAAAGCTTCCTGATTGTTCTTCAAAAATTCGATGAAGATACGCGATCCGAATACGATGATCATAAAGACCCCGAAAATAAGTCCTTCGCGTTTCCAGGCTTGCTTTTTAAAATAAAGCCACATACATATCCCGAAAGTGACCAGATAACACAGTGCCTCATACAACTGTGTCGGATGGCTGGGTACCGTAAAGATCGGCTCCGCTCCCATTTTCCAAGCATGTAAGTTCTCGATAAAACGGAATCCCCACGGCATATCGGTTGGATGTCCGTATATTTCATGATTCATGAGGTTACCCAGACGGATCATAGCCGCAACCAGCCCGGTCGGAACCACCAGCTTGTCGAATGTCCACAGCATACTTTTATGTGAGACACGTTTGGAATAGAAATAAATGGCGATCACAATACCTAACGTACCGCCATGACTTGCCAGTCCGCCTTCCCAAACCTTGAATATCTCTATCGGATTAGCCAGATAATATCCGGGATCATAAAACAGGCAGTGTCCTAGCCGGGCGCCGACCACAGTTCCTACCATAGTATAAATAAGCAAGGAATCGATCCATGCAGGAGGAAGTTTTTCATTTTTCCACATCCGGCTCACGATGGTGTAACCAATCCAGAAGCCGATGGCAAAAGCAAGTCCATACCAGCGAATTTCGCGTGAACCAATGGAAAAGATGGCGGGGTCAGCCGTCCAGGTAATAAAATCAAGCATATTTTTTATATTAAACTAGTCGTCTGATCAAGTCTTCTCTTTCACCGCAGATCATATCGATCACCGGTAATTCGATCATAGTGTAAGCACCCGGCTTTTGTTTGAAGCTTGCGCGGGCAACGGCAACCAGGATTTGTGCAGTAAGAGCCGGATTGTTGATCTTCATGTCAAATTCAACCAACTGGTTCTGTGTCTTGCCTGATACACCTTTGCGCACCAGATTCACACCGTGTCCCATATCCAGCAGGTTATCTACGCATTCCACCTGCATCACATGCGTTTCATCGTGTGCAAAATAATCATCGGCTTTGATAGCAGCAGCTACCTGCTTGAAATCATAACCGTCTTTCACTTCGATATATACCATGCGGCGGTGAACACCTGTACCCATCGGGATCGTCATTGACAAAGCGGCTTTCACACCTTCGATCGCTTTTACAGCAACCGTATGTCCCATACTCATACCCGGTCCGAAGTTTGTATAAGTAATTCCTTTCGGAACCATTGCCTCCAGTAAGGCGCGAACAACAGAGTCGCTTCCCGGATCCCATCCGGCAGAAATAACGGCAACCGTATTATGTGCTTTGGCTACAGCATCCAGCGAACGGCGCAGGTCTACGATACCTCCGTGGATATCGAAGCTATCTACCGTATTGATGCCTAATGAAAGAATTTCTTTAGCGAATGATTCTACGCTACGGGTAGGAGTTGCCAAAACGGCAACGTCTACTTTATCTAACTTAGTGATACTGTCAGTCACAGTATAAGCTTTCAGTTCGTCTGGTACGTCATTCGGATTACGACGTACAACACCTGCTACTTCAAAATCGGGAGCAGCTTCCAGGGCCTCTAACACATACTTTCCAATGTTGCCATATCCAACGATGGCGGCTCTAATTTTCTTCATACTTTAGTTTTTACTTTTCAACCAACCGCAAAGTTAATTATTTATGGCGAAAATCCATCCGAAGCTTATAAAGAAAAGTTATGAGGTGATAAATGACCTGTAACGAACGAAAGCTTTACCGCAGACAAGAGGTAGTGCCACCCTAGTGGCACAGTTGTGCCATGCTATTGGCATTACCTTGTCATCGTAATGGCAATGGTCTGCCATAGTAGTGTCACTACTCCAGCTACGGCATAGTTTAATAGTCAGTTACCTTTTTATTTCTTATCGAAGAATGCATCAAAGGCATGTCCCGAAGGCTGGAAATCCACTTGTTTAACAAAGGCGCAGGATTCACGCGCACCATGTTCGCGGTCCATCGCACTGTCTTCCCATTCAACCGACAGCGGTCCCTGATAACCGATATCGTTCAGAGCACGGATAATCTCTTCGAAACCGATCCGACCGCGTCCCATACTGCGGAAATTCCAATAACGGCGGGAATCGCCAAAAGTGGAATGACCTCCGAACACACCGATCTGCTTCGGGGTATCACTCCAATAAACATCTTTCATATGTACATGGAAGATACGGTCGGAGAAGTGATAAATAAAATCGACATAATCGACGCCCTGATAACCCATATGGCTCGGGTCGTAATTGAAACCGAAGGCCGGATGATTGTTCAATGCTTCGAGCGCTTTACGGGCAGAATACGTATCGAAAGCAATTTCCGTCGGATGAACTTCCAGACCATAACGGATACCCAACTTCTGATACTCGTCCATAATTGGTATGAAACGGCGGGCAAAATCGGCATAGCCATCTTCAATCATCTGATCCGTAACAGGAGGAAAAGAGTAAAGCCAGTGCCAGATAGGACTACCTGTAAATCCGGCAACCACATCAATGCCTAATGCTTTAGCGGCATGAGCCGTTTGTACCATATATTCGGCTGCACGCTGGCGTACGCCTTCAGGTTCTCCATCTCCCCAGATACAATCGGGCAGAACTGCTTTATGCCGCTGGTCGATATTATCGCAGACAGCCTGGCTGATCAGATGGATCGATATACAATAAAGTTTCAGGTCATATTTACCCAGCAGTTCTTTTATGCCGTCATAATAGGCCTGATCCGTACGACGAACATCCAGATGGTTGGGTAATCCCAGTTCCAATCCGTCATATCCGAACGCTTTCGCTTTTTCGCAAACTGTTTCAAGGGGTAAATCTCCCCATTGAAGGGTACATAAAGTTACTGGACGTGCCATTTTCTTTTTAATTTTAAGGTTATTACATTGAGTCTGTTTTCTACAAATCTAGAAAAAGTTCTGCTCATAACCGGCAAGTTCTCTCCTTAATATTTTTTAAATTCCGAAATTAGTATTTCCTTTGTGTAGATTTTATCATTAATAACTCCTTTGCTATGAAAAAGAAAGAATTATGTGCAGTTGCCTGCCTGTTTTGGCTCGCAGGTTGTAATGATCCGGCTTCGGACGAGGTTGAAATTGTAAAGAATTTATTTCCCGTACAATTCAGTGTTCAACTTCAAAAAGAGGTACTTCCGTTCCCTTCTACCCGCAGTATGCCGTCCAACGCGTTCCCTGAACCGATAGTCCCGGATAAAGAAAACCCGGATAAAGAACTAAAGGACTTCTGCTCGACAATCGAATATCTGGTTTATGATAAAAACGACCTGGAGGAACCGGTAAAACACCATATATATAATGTAGAGACCGATAATGATTTCAGTATTGTATATGACACATTGCCTGCCGGTAACTATCAGGTCTACTTTTTAGCTCATCAATCGGAGAAGTCTTCATTTGTGAAAAATACGTTTTCGTTCGACAAGCTATCCGATACTTTCTATGGCACAAAAGTCTTCAATGTAGAAAAGACAGAAGAAACGAATATGGATATCGACCTGGAGCGGATTGTAAGCAGGATAGAGTTTAAGGCTATTGATCCTGTACCGGATGTAATAAAACAATTCGATATTTCGGTAAAAAATTATCCGGCCAAGCTGAATATACTGACCAAAGAAGGACTCGCTTCCTCCGAAGAACAAAGTTTCACTTATTTATTTAAATCAGAAGATAAAGGACAAACCGGAAAGACTCATTCCTTCTACACATTCGTAGCATCCGGCAGCAAAAGAATATCTGCCACACTTACCTCAACCGACATAGACGGACAGGTTATGCGTTGTAGGACAGTGACTGATATTCTACCCATCGCTAATAAAGTAATCCGTTATACCGGCATTCTATATACACCACCCAAACCCGATGACTCGGAAAACACCTTCAATCTGATCATTGGAAACAATGGGGAATGGAGCGAACCGGTGGAAAATGAGTTGCCGGAATAAAGGTTGTAAGGTTCAAAACTTATCAGAATTGAATGTTACTTTTCTCTTGAAAGAAAAGTAACCAAAAGTTCAAGGCTGCACCGGCTTCGCTGCTACGGGGAAAGACGGAGCGGACGCTCACCCGCTGAGGCCTGTCAGAGAACGCAAAGCGTTCTTTGGAGATTGCCGATACCGACACCTTTATAACACAACAGGTGTTTTCGATTTTAACAGACGGTATCGGCAATCCTAAGAGGAAGCTCCGCTTCCTTTGAAAGGCCTCAGCTGGCGAGCGTTAAACGCAGCAGCCGGAGAGAGCGCCCGGAGCATCCGCTGTTTGAGCGAAGCGAGTTTCGGAGGCGACAGCGAACGCAGGATGCGAAGTAGCGAGGCAGGTGTAGCCTTGATCTTTTGCCTACTTTTGGATCAAGCCAAAAGTAGGTTCAAATCTTTCTAAATTTGACATATTTATCCTATCATATATTATACTGATCTGCCTACATTTTAATTTTATTAAAACATAAACTATCTTTGTATCTTCACAAAAGAGAATCGTTATGAAAAAGAAAAGCATATTTAGTCTTATTTTATTACTTACCATCCTTTGCGGATTCAACAGTTGCCAGGATAAACCGTTCGATCCTGTTGATGAAAATCCTGAATATCTGTTGTGTAATGGTTCCGGATGGTATGATGAATATATAGACTCCAACGGTTACCCCTGCACGCAACGCCTCATCTTCTATTCCGATGGTAGCGGCAAAGAAACGATCGTACGCTCTTTCAGCGATTTTCCGGGAGACTTTGAAGAACTTCGCAACTCGTTTTATTGGGAATGGGATGATGATTATTACGGATCCATTTATATGGAATATCCGAACGGTGATTATCTTTTTTTCGACCAGTTATTTATAAGTCCGTACGAATTATCCGGTTTGCTGGATGGCGAAGAAGTAGTCTTCGAACCCTTTTAACCTTAAATAGTATCATCAAAAGTAAATATTATGCCAAAATTTCTTATTCTACATACTTTCTAAAACTTATCTGAATTATAGTTGTTTCATTCATAAAGAGAGCAAGAATCTCATAGGGTAAAAATCAGGGCGTAAGGCGTCTGAAACAATAAGGGAGGTTCTTCTTGGATGTTTAACAATTTGTGAGTAAAAGTACGATGAAAAGAGGAATATTGATAATATGCATTATTTATGCATTTGTCAGTGGCATAGCAGCACAAGTAAAAGATAATAGAAACCATTTACCGGCTTATGCAATCAAAACAAATGCATTATATTGGGCAACGACAACCCCGAACCTGGGGTTTGAAATAGGGCTATCCGATAAATTCACACTCGACCTGTCGGGGAATTATAATCCATGGACATTTTCCGACAGCAAGAAACTCAAACACTGGCTGGTTCAACCCGAACTACGCTACTGGACCTGCGAACGATTCAACGGACATTTCTTCGGACTCCATGCACATTATGCCGAGTACAACGTTGGCGGCATCAAGATGCTAGGACTCAAAGACCACCGTTATCAGGGCAACCTCTACGGAGCCGGTGTTTCCTATGGTTATCATTGGATACTCAATAAGCGCCTTAGCATAGAGGCGACGATCGGAGTTGGTTATGCTTATCTGGATTACGATAAATATCCCTGCGGCCAATGTGGTAGTAAAATAAAAGACGGCCACAGGAATTATTTCGGTCCCACCAAAGCTGGTCTGAGCCTCATCTATATTCTCAAATAAACAAAAAAGAGTATTATAAATTAAGAAACATTTTACATATATTTTTATATGTACAGCCACTCTTATGCCTCATAAACGCATAAGAAACCACTAATGACAGACAGGAGGGAAAGACTTCCACACAGAGTATTAATCATTAATAACAGAGAGTTATGAATTTCAGAAATTTATTTACAGCTTTATTTGCTGTAGCCACTTTATTTGCATGTAGTAATGACGATGAATCCCCAGTTCCTGATGCGGGTGGTCCTAAATCCATTTCCGTATCATTGGCAGGAATGCCGGGAATCCAAACAAGAGCCTCAGAAGCCGGAAATTTCCTGACTAAAGATACTATAAATGTCAACAGCGTACTTATCAATCTGACAGATGCCAGCAACAGTGTCGTTGTATCAAAGACAGTAAATAAAGATGTTGCAGCCGATTCCGATTGGAGCAAACTGACCGGCACAGGAGAAGGATCTGGTTTAAAATTCATCAATGTACCTCAAACCGTATCCAAAGTATACATCTATGGCAACCCGGGTAGTGCGGTGGTAGACAACCAGGTAACAACGACACTCGACCAGCAACAGGGATCAGGCGTATTGTATTCCGGCGTCGATGAAGACCTGACACCGATCTTCGCCGAACCGGTCGAACCGGACCCGACTTCCGGACAGACTTATACGGCCAATGTGACCATTAAACCGATCCTTGCCCGTATACAGATTAACAGGATCTATTTCACTGACAAGAAAGAATTTACATTCACACGTCTTGTCGGAGGAAAAACAGAAGAAGCCAAAGTCACCTGGACAGACTTTACAGCGGACCTGAAAGGTATCTACCTGAATAAATTCTTCAACACCTATCATGATTCGACAAATGTAGAAGACCTGTACAGCAATGCTTCAGCCGTGAACAATATCGTGGAAGGCAAATGGCTGTTCAATCAGCCTACTCCCAACGATGCCGCAGCATATGCCAGCTACAACAACTATTCAGGAGGAGCTTATCAAACAATAAATATGGTTCCTGCGACAGGAAAGAGCTATGCATTCAACTTCTTCCCGGGATCAGTGGTACCGACAATACATCTCGACCTGACAAATATCAATGTAGAAGGTATGCAGTCTACCAATACGACAGCATTCAACCCATCGCTGGCCAACAAGGCACGCTTCGCCAACATCGTGAAGTATTTCAAAGCACCGGATGTTGAAATGACGGCTGCCGACTTCAAACCGGGTACAATCTATAATATGGAGGTCGAACTGATACCGATGCTCGATAATGACCTGGAAAATATCCAGTTTAACGTATTGGTTCATGTAACGATTGCTCCTTGGGCAGAAGAAACGATCACTCCGGGATTCGACCTGGATCAGTAATTTCCAATTTCAAAATAATTTCAACATACAGAACAAATGAAACGAATTATATATTTCAGCATCATATTATGGGTTGTCCTGATGACCGGTTGTATCAAAGAAGATTTGGCTAGTTGCGACACCAACCTGGTCTTCAGATACTTCGGAGATGGGACAAAGGATATATTCCCTGAAAAAATAGAAAAAGTGGATCTGTATGTATATGGCGAAAACGGAGCACTAGTACAAACGATCGGACTGGATCAGGGCGATTTAAGACGCGTTCAGGGAACTCCCCTCAATCTCCCGGCAGGCAAATACCGGATCATTTGCTGGGGAAATTCCCGGAACGACACCCGGATCGACCAGGCTTCAACTTTAAACACTGCTTTGGTTGCAGCCCCTCACTATTTTACAAAAGAATTGATCACCACTAATGACAGCCTGTACATTGGAAGCAGGGACATTGAAATATTTCAGGATAACTCAAGTGAAGATACCGTTTATTTTAGTAGCTCACACATAAAAATGTACATTGAACTAACCGGACTGGAAGAAGCCGCTCTGGCAGATGGCACATCTCCGATCGACATTGAGATCGGTAACCTGAGTCCAACAGTCGACTTTGCGAAAACATTCTCTTCGGAGAATGTTTCGTACAGGCCGGTTGCCCGTAAAGAGGAATATTTACCCGCTTTCGACACAAAGTTCAATGTTTTGCGATTCAACGACGAAAATGGTATCTATATCAATCTGATAAGAAAAGAGACTAATAAAACAATATATACATTGAAGCTAAAGGATTTCATGCAAGATAACCGGATCACGGTCAACGGGATCAATGAAGTGACGGTAGGGATCCGCTTCCGTTTCAATGGAACCTCGGTCACAGTCAAACCCTGGGATGAAGAGGTGATAATACCGGGCCTCGGATAAGCCCCATAAAGATATGAGAATCAAGAATAAATATATAGCGACAATAGGTGTTTTCATTGTCGCCCTGCTGGCTACATCCTGTACCGAAGACCAGGATACAGATCAGAGTGCGACGAAAATGGATGCACGACTGAACATGACTATCTCCACTCGCGCAACAGCAGACAACCTGAGCAAAGGGGGCGACGGTAAGTTTTCAAGCCTGGCTCTCTATGTATTCAACAAAGCCGACGGCAGTCGTGAATACACCGAACTGGTTCCGGTCATAACTCCGCAATATACGGATGAGTTAATCCGGTCGGTCCAGGTTTCACCACAGACAAAGATTATCTATACCATAGGGAATTATAACGATCCGGACAAGGTCTTTTCAATTCCGTCAAAAGGAGAAATCGCTTTACAAGAATTAGGTGACCTGACTTTACAGGAACTGGAAAATCTGACCATTTCGAACCGGAACGGTTTCAGCGATACCAATATTCTGATGGTCGGCAGGAAAGAGACGCCCATAGAAGATTTTCTGACAGAGGTAACCGTACCGATGGAACGACTGGTTTCACGACTGGACATTTATATGTTCAAAAACAGTAAGTATACGGACAGTGAAGTAGTCGTGAACTCAATCGAACTGGTCAATCAGGTTACCAATACGCTCGGCAAATATCAAAACGAGGTCATGGTTTCGCCAGTCGAAAAAAGACTGGAAAGCCGGACGATCAGTTCTGATAATACGCTGGGACGTGTACCTGAAGACCTCTCCGTTATCACACCGGATAAGGCGATGGCTTCTTTCTACAGTTATCAGAACATAGCCGGTCCGGGAGCGCCCGATTCGCTGATCACACCTTATTTGCGTATTTCTGTAACAGTAAACGGAGAACTTTACAAATACAAAGGTTACATAACCGACAACGGGCAGACGGATAATAAATACAGTCTGAAACGGAATACGGTATATACGGTCATGGGAATCATCGATCATCCGGACAATATACTGGAGCTTAAAACTATCACTCTCCCCTGGACCAAATCTGTTTCAGAGATCGGTCACGTTGTAAAGGATGGAGATTATGAATTCAGTGCAAACAATACGAGTGCCACTGACGGGATCATACAATATCCTTATGTACAGAATGGGGAGCCACAAAATAAAACGTCCTATGTCAGCTATAACTTCCGCCTGACAGGTCCGGCAGGAGCTATCTGGACAGCGACATTAACGAACGGCCTCGAATTTACTTTCGGGAAAGAAGGATCGACTACCGGGAAACTGGCTATTTCAAAAGGGATCGCAGGAGATAATACCTACGAAATAAAAGTCGGGGCAACGAAGCCGTGGGGAGGTTCTCAACGCGAAGTACGGTTGTATATCACCGTCGAAGGCGAAAAACTCAAGATCAATCCGCTCCAAAGTAACGGATCACGAAAATTCCCGGGTGACAATGACACAGATATTCTGATCACACAAACAGAATATAAATAAAAGGAGAAAAGGGTTATGAAACGAAATAATAATTATATCATATTATGCTTATCGGTGCTTACTTTATTGCTTTCTTCCTGTAGCCAGGAAGAGCTGGAGAATAAGCCTTTTGCCGATTCCGGTAAAATAGCGATCCGGTTATCATTGGCACAACCCGGCATCACAAAAGCAGATACGGAAACCGGTGAAGACAACCTGAATGAAAACCTGGTGAAGACACTGGATGTGTTCATTTACGAGGAAGGAGAAGATGCCTGCTTTTTCTATCAACATATAAACTTAGCCTCAGGAAAGGCGGTAAGCGGAGAATACACAGTAACTCTGAACGCTATGCAAGAACAGTTCAACCGTGATAAGACATACAATACATATGTTGTAGCAAACTATTCACAAACCGTTCCGGCAAATGGCCTTACTCTTTCCGAACTGAAAGCACAAGCCGTTTCATCCCTGGACCCCGATAAAACACAGGATAGCTTTTTGATGGACGGTACGTCTGCCCAGATCCTGAACGATGGTGTGATAATGAACAAAGAAATTACTGTACCATTGAAAAGGGCAGCCGCGAAAATAAGGGTATCGACAGCTTATACAAATAGTTTTTCAGCTTTGAAAAGCGAAAATATCAGCAAAAAGCTGTACCGGTATGCAACCAATGCATCCGTACTCGAAACAGCAACACCGGCTACCCCGCAGCTACAGAGCATGGCTGGTTTTACGGATATCGCCTCCGGTGCAGGTTCGGATAAGACGGTCGTCTATTCATATCCGAACGATTGGAGCCAGAATCAACAGAACGAAACATATCTGATCATGAATATTCCGATAACCGGCCCGGACGGAAAAGAATATACGCAGAATTATTATAAGGTGCCTGTCAATTTCCGGTTGCCGTCCGATGATACGGCTAATCCGTCCGAAGAGCAGGAAGCCGAACGGGATGCTATCTATAAACTGGAACGTAACCATTTATACGATATCACGATCCTGGTAGACAAACCAGGGTCTGAAACACCGGAATCTGCCAAAGAGATCAGTGCCAACTATACGATCAAAGACTGGACAACGAAAGAGGTATTGGTTTCGGTAGAAGGATTCAACTTTCTCTACGTGGAACAGACAACGATCACGTTACCGAACCGTACGAGTTATACAACGACATTCCAATCATCCACCCCGGACGTCGAAATAACGGATATCACCGTCAACGGAACAACTGTCACAAACGGGGCTAACGGAGTCGATATAACCTGTTCGCAAGGAGTTAAGTCAGGAGACATTGTAATAAACAGTACGCTTCCCGGAAACTTTGTTGCGAAAGAGATCGAATTCACAGTAAAGAACGGGATCGGTTTTACACAGAAGGTCACGGTTACACAGTATCCAGCCTTATACCTTAGTTCCGATATCTCAGCGGAAACACCAGGCGGTAGCCAGGGACAGAATAATAAAAAGATGTACGTGATCGGTTCTTTTGTTGCCGACTTCTCCTCGTTGCCCGATCCGGATGAATTCGATGAAGATTTCGGTAGCGGATATACACATTATGCCGCCAATCCTGCACTGGGACGATCGTATGCCGAATACATCAGGAATAATGCAGTTCTGGGTTACCCGCTGAGAGATGCAAACAACGAGACGATCGATACGGAGGAAAATAACCGGCGTATCTCTCCCCGCGTGATGCTGGCTTCACAGTTCGGAGTAACGACATCGGACAGTTATCTGAATTCCAGAAATAAATGCTCTACCTATGTTGAAAGAGATGAAACGACCGGTGAGACTTATTCGGACTGGCGTATGCCTACACTGGCAGAAGTATATCTGATCGACGTACTCCAGAACATCAAGGCTGCCGAAGTAAAAAAGATTCTGGAAGGAAGCTGGTACTGGAGTGCCAGAGCCAGTAGTACCGTACAATTTATGGACCCCAGGGTCGGAGGCGGTAACGGTTTCAATCCGCTACGTTCCTCCGTACGTTGCGTGAGAGATGTTAAATAGTAAAAGATGAAAGTTATGAAAAATGTTATCATATATTTAATTGCTTCGTTCGCCTTATTCGCCTGCCAGGACGAATATGAAGTGGAGAAGCCCGGTGTTCCCGGTAAAGCGACCTTGAAGATTTCCGTGAATATCCCGGAATACAGGATTGCCACACGTGCTGCCTCTTTCGAAAATAATCTTTCGGACGTATGGTTGCTGACCTTCGACATGAACGGACTCTTCATCGGACGTGTCCATGCGACCGACCTCGACAGCCAGGAGACGAATGGTGTCGGCAACGGCTCTTTCAAAGCGGAAGTATCCGAAGAAACCAGGATCGTCCATGTAGTTGCCAATTACGACAACTGGTCTTCATTCGACGACAAGGCTTTCGCCGAAAAAGATGAAAAAGAACTTATGCCTGCTTTATACGGCAGCAAGATGGTTTTCTGGGGAAGAAGTGAAGTTTCTTCCCTGGCCTCGCCTTTGAGCGTAACCCTGTTCCGTAACCAGGCAAAGGTGACGGTTCAGAATGAAACTGACAATTTCACTGTCACCGGCTACGCCCTGGCGAATATAGTTTCAACAGGAACAGTAGCTCCTTTCATTCCGAATATGGAACCGAACCCGTTCGCTATCCAGGATGATATCACTACTTTACCTCTGGGAACCCTGTCAAGAACAGACCAAAGCGATACCGATTGTAATCTGGAAGATAAGTATATGTTCGAAAATCCGAACTATTACGAAAATCAATCTTTCCTTATTATCAAGGGACGCCTGAAAGACGGCTCGGAATTATATTATAAGATACAATTCCTTGACAACAATAAAAGACCTTATACAATCGTCAGGAACTTTCAGTACAAAGTGATCATCAAATCTTTCAGCGAAGAAGCAAAGGGTAGTAATTCTTTTGAGGATGCCAAGAAGGCAGAGGTATCCAACAATATCTATGCCGATATATTCAAAGATTCACCCTCCATCTCCGACAGCGATAACAACCGGCTTACCGTCAGCAACCTGAACTTCCTGTACACGCAGGGAGGAACCTTGAACGTGACCGCCCATTATACGGAAAATGAAGTTCCGAACGACAAAGAGATCAGCGTATCTATCCAGGAAGACAGAGGCAACATCATCAGCGGCCTGTCGTACGACGGGAATGGAAATATAACAGCACGTATTGCCCGGGTATATGCCGGACAGAATGAAGCTACAATCTCGGTGAAAGCAGGCAAGCTCTCCCGTACGATCACAGTCACATCGAGCACGTTGTACAGTTTCAGCCCGGCAGCTTTCACTCCGGAGTTATACACAGGCAAGGACCAGGATATCACATTATCTTTCCGGATACCGGATGGAATACCTAATTACCTCTATCCGCTGAAGTGTGAGATCACAACTCAATATTTATATCCGACCGATCCGAATAAAGATCTACAGATCAACTTCACCAACGGAGTATATAAATATGTATACTGGGCAGAAAGTCCGGGTACCAAAACACTTAATTTCAAAACAAGCCTGGATAACAGCAATGAGACTGTCACCATAGAGAACGACTATTTTAAGACGGCAGAGATCAATCTGGTATCACGCCAGTTTGAAAATGTATCTGTCAATAACAATAACATGATCGTTTACGGTAAAGGAAATACTGCTACACTCAGGTTTACCATTCCCGGATATGCTGATTATCCACCGGAATATCCGCTTACCGTCTTCGTCGCCACAACAAAACTAACGACGTCGCAAGCCGGATGGACAGCCGTGAGTGGCGGTTACAGTTACACCTATAACCAGGCTCCTACCGGAGAACAAACCGTAGCGTTCACTTCTACGCAGGATGATAGCGGCGAGCAGGTAACGGTCAGTGCACCGGGATTCAGTAATGCGACAATAAATGTCGAAAATCTGGTGAATAAAAACACTTCAACATCGGGAGAGATACGCGTTATTATAAACGGAAGGACATATACAATACCGAACTATACGGTCTCATCGTCCGACAGAAGTATACTCGATTCATTCAGGGCCAATAATGCCAGCAATTACAATATTTCCGTCAAATCCGGATGCAAATTATCCGACACAGTTTCACTGACAACAAGTTCCTATACAGGTACATTCACCGTCAGGGAGCTACTATCCGGACAACGTCTGAATCTACAATAAGAAATGGAATATTATAAAAGGAGTATTTCCGGTTAACAAGAAGGACCGTATCTGAAGCAGATGCTTAGATACAGTCCTTCAACACTTTAACCTGGTAGTCTCGCCGGGAATCGAACCCGGATCTAAAGTTTAGGAAACTTCTATTCTATCCATTGAACTACAAGACCAACTTTTGTATAAGGTGCGGCAAAAGTATAATCTTTTCCGCAAACTGGCAAGTATTCAGCCGGTAATCTGATCAATCAAAAAGACTTTGCATCACCGAAAGTGATTTTATTTCGGGAAATTCCGGCAAATGCAACCGATAATATTCAACAATACGATTGATAACCCCTACCCTGTCCTGCCGGGAAAATGAATATAATGACATATTTTCAAAGCTAATTTTCAGTAAGCGGGCAAAAAAGAGGCTCTCTTCACGGGTCAGGTAATGTCGGTGCATAGGGACACGGTCCACAAAGACCCCGTTCTGCATATCAAAATAGCAACCGGCCGAATAAGAATCGGCATTCGGATAGATACCCAGGTAATGAAGCAGGCGCAGCAGGAACACCAGATGAAAATTTGCCACCCCTTTGTCGGCATATTCCAGCAAATGGATCGATTCATACAGATAATCGAAAAGCCGCTGGTCCGGTTCAGTATCCTTCACCACTCGCAACAACACCTCCGCCAGAAACAGTGCCAGTACATTCTTCACCGGATTGCAGAACACTTCGGTGAGCGGATAACACAGTTTCGTTTCACGTATCCGGTGCAGGTCGCGCTTATTCAGATGCTCCACTTCCATTTCCAACACCGACAGAGGCATGAACAAGGCCCTGGATACGGTCGACTTCTTTCCCCGGCTGCGTGCAACCAGGTAAGAAGCGCGTCCGAACGCCTCCGTATACATATATATAATAGAGTACTTATCGTTATATGGAATAGCATGCAGGACGATCCCGCGTGTTTTACATAACATATCTTCACCGCTTTATGGCAGACAAAGATACAAAACAACAAACTATTTACGATATTTGCAGGTTATAATAGTATAAATACATTTGAGTTATGTTAGATCTTACTACCCCGTCGCTTTTGTTTTCAGCCATATCATTGATACTATTGGCCTACACCAACCGTTTTCTTTCATACGCCAGCGTAGTCCGCGCGTTAAAGGAAAAGCACCAGCAGACACACGATCCGAAAGATATTGCCCAGATCGCCAACCTCCGCAAACGGCTTTACCTGACCCGCTCGATGCAGATACTCGGTATACTCAGCCTGTTGCTTTGCGTGATTTCCATGTTCTTCATTTATATTTCATGGCAAATCATCGCCGCCTGGATATTCGGTATCGCCCTGTTGCTCCTGGCAGCTTCGCTATGCGTATGTATCTGGGAAATAAACATTTCCGTCAAGGCTTTAGAAATACATTTGCAGGATATAAGTTCTAAATAGAAGTTAAAACAAGAAATACTATTAAATTTTCCCATGAAATGTTTTGGTAGTTCAGAGAGAACATCTATCTTTGCACTCGCAATCGGGAAATCAACAATCCCAGAGCGCTGAAAGTGAGAACTTTGACATGATGGCCCATTCGTCTATCGGTTAGGACGCAAGATTTTCATTCTTGAAAGAGGGGTTCGATTCCCCTATGGGCTACAATAAACAAGATTAAAAATTCAATAAAGAATAGCTAAGAAATGGCAAATCACAAGTCATCAATCAAAAGAATCAGACAGACAAACACAAAACGTCTGCGCAACAGATATCATGCAAAAACTGCAAGAAATGCAATGCGTGTACTGCGTGCAACTGAAGACAAGAATGAAGCTCAGGTTCTGTTACCTAAGGTGTGCTCTATGCTGGATAAGCTTGCTAAGAAAAACGTTATTCATAAGAATAAAGCTGGCAACCTGAAATCCAAACTGACAAAGCACGTCAACAAACTTGCTTAAGGAATAGGTTATACTATATATAGTATAAGCCGGACTCAACAGCCCGGCTTTTTTAACCCAGATGGCCCATTCGTCTATCGGTTAGGACGCAAGATTTTCATTCTTGAAAGAGGGGTTCGATTCCCCTATGGGCTACTTTACAAGAGGTCGGATTAGTGATAATCCGACCTCTTTTCGTTTATACTCCCACCAGCCGTATTTTTTGCTATTTTCACATCACTTTTACCTTCTAAGTCGATTATTTTCACTACATTTGTTAGCATTTTTAGATATATAGAAATTTAGTGATTTTAAAGGATAGAAACTCATGAGTGAAGAAATGAAGAATACTTCCGGAGAATACTCTGCGGACAGTATTCAGGTACTTGAAGGGTTAGAAGCAGTACGTAAAAGGCCGTCCATGTACATTGGCGACACCAGTGAAAAAGGTCTCCATCATCTCGTATACGAAGTTGTTGACAACTCGATCGATGAAGCGTTAGCCGGATTTTGTTCCCAGATCGATGTGGTAATTAACGAAGACAATTCGATCACAGTATCGGACGATGGTCGTGGTATCCCTGTAGATTTTCATGAGAAAGAAGGTAAATCAGCTCTGGAAGTAGTTTTAACAATCTTACATGCCGGAGGAAAATTCGACAAAGGGACCTACAAAGTATCCGGAGGATTACACGGAGTCGGCGTATCTTGTGTGAACGCCCTTTCCACTTACCTGAAAGCTGAAGTTCGCAAAGGCGGGAAACTGTACATGCAGGATTATTCCTGTGGTAAACCGCTCCATGGCGTGGAAGTGATCGGCGAGGCCACTACTACCGGAACAACCATCTCTTTCAAGCCGGATGCAACCATTTTTACTGTAACGGAATATAAATACGAAATACTGGCAACACGTTTACGTGAACTGGCATTTCTGAATGCAGGTATCAATCTGACATTAACAGACAAACGCGTTCAGAAAGAAGACGGAACTTACAAATCGGATCTATTCCATTCGGAAGAAGGTCTGAAGGAGTTCGTTCGTTACGTAGACCGTTCCAAAGAATCCCTAATCCCCGATGTGATCCATATCGTAACGGAAAAACAGGGTATTCCTGTAGAAGTTGCTATGACATACAACACATCTTTCAACGAAAGCGTGTTCTCGTATGTAAATGACATCAACACAATTGAAGGTGGTACGCACCTGGCTGGTTTCCGCCGTGGTCTGACACGTACACTGAAAAAATATGCAGAAGATTCCAAACTACTGGAAAAGGCCAAAGTAGAGATCCAGGGCGATGACTTCCGTGAAGGTCTGACAGCCGTTATCTCTATCAAGGTTGCCGAGCCGCAGTTTGAAGGACAGACCAAGACGAAGCTGGGTAACAGCGAAGTGACGGGTGCTGTAGACCAGGCAATCGGTGAAGCCCTCTCCTATTATCTGGAAGAGCATCCGAAAGAGGCGAAGATTATCGTTGAAAAAGTTATCCTGGCTGCCCAGGCACGTCAGGCTGCCCGCAAAGCACGCGAACTGGTTCAGCGTAAATCGCCGATGACCGGTGGAGGACTTCCCGGCAAGCTGGCCGACTGTTCATCGAAAGATGCTTCTATCTGCGAGTTGTTCCTGGTCGAAGGGGACTCTGCAGGCGGTACGGCTAAACAGGGCCGCGACCGTGTGTTCCAGGCAATCCTGCCGCTCCGCGGTAAGATCCTGAACGTTGAGAAAGCAATGGACCATAAAGTATTCGAAAGTGAAGAAATCCAGAACATCTTCCGTGCTATGGGTGTTACTATCGGTACAGAAGAAGATCCGAAGGAATTGAACCTGAGCAAGCTCCGCTACCATAAGGTGATCATCATGACCGATGCCGACGTGGACGGAAGCCACATTGCCACTTTGATTCTTACTTTCTTCTTCCGCAGAATGCGTGCACTGATCGAAAACGGATATGTTTATCTGGCAACCCCTCCTCTCTACCTCTGTAAGAAAGGTAAAGTGGAAGAATATTGCTGGACAGAACAACAACGTCAGGCATTCATCGACAGATTCGGTGGAGGTAATGAAAACCAGATTCACACGCAACGATACAAAGGTTTGGGAGAAATGAACGACCACCAGCTGTGGGATACGACCATGAATCCTGATAACCGTACATTAAAGCAGATCACGATCGACAGCGCAGCAGAAGCTGACCAGATCTTCTCCATGTTGATGGGTGAAGACGTAGGTCCGCGCCGCGAGTTCATCGAAGAAAATGCTACATACGCAAATATTGACGCTTAATAAGTGGACAGGTGACAGATGACAGTGGACAGATAACAAAGAAAAAGAACTGTCAACTGTCACTTGTCAACTATCAACTAAAATAGTTTTGTTATGAATAATCAAGTCCGCCGTCCGAGTTTAGAAGCCTTATTCAGGGAAGTTGACAATTTCAATCCGAAAAAAGAAAAACTTCAGCCCCCCCGCATAGGAATATCTTCAAACCGGAAAGACGGACTTTCCTGTATAGCCGAGACTTATGTACAGTCTGTTCTGATGGCTGGGGGTGCTCCGGTGCTGATCCCGGTTATAACCGACCTGGAAGCTCTCACAGCGATTGTTTCCAGCCTGGACGGATTACTGATGAGTGGCGGTGGAGATATCAATCCGCTCTATATCGGAGAAGAACCGATACCGCAGTTACAGGATGTGGATACCTTCCGCGATGAGTTCGACCTGATCCTGCTCCGGTTGGCTACCAATCGCCAGTTGCCTGTCATGGGTATCTGTCGCGGGCACCAGCTTATCAATGTGGCATTCGGCGGCTCCGTCTATCAGGATATTTATTCGCAACACACAGGCGGCGTATTCAAACACAGTCAGGCAATGCCCCGTGAACAGGCTTCACATTCCGTCCGTATCTCCGATACCTCTTCCCGTCTTTTTGAAATACTGAAAAAGGAACCGGATGTACTGGTCAACTCGGTACACCACCAGGCAGTCAAAGAGATTGCTCCCGAATTCAAGGAAACAGCCGTTGCTCCCGATGGTATCAACGAGGCGATGGAGCATCCCGAAAAAGAGATATTCAGTATTCAATGGCATCCCGAAGCAATGGCTTCCAATGGCGACAAGTTGATGCTCGAATTATTCAGGCATCATGTAGAAGCGGCACGTCTGTTCAAAGAAGCCAAACGTATCCACAGCCGGAATGTTATACTCGATTCCCACACCGACACACCGATGATCTTCCCCGGCCAGTTCAATATCGGCCAGAAAGAGGGCGGTAAAGTGAATCTTCCGCTTATGGAGGAAGGCATGGTAGATGCAGCCATCATGGTTGCTTATATTCCTCAGGGGAAACGGGATGACGCATCATTGCAACAGGCAACGGCGTTTGCCATGAACCGATTGAACGAGATACATCGCCAGATGGAAATAAACCGCGGCAGAATGAACATCGCCCATACCCCTCAGGAAGTATGGGTAACGAAAGCTGCCGGCAAGAAAGCAATCATGCTGGGTGTGGAAAACGGTTATGCCATCGGTAAAGATATCAGGAATATAGCCCGTTTCAAAGAACTGGGTGTCAGCTATATCACGCTCTGCCACAATGGTAGCAACAATATCTGCGACTCTGCACGCGGAGAAGCCGAATGGGGCGGCCTTAGCCCGTTCGGAAAAGAAGTGATTGCCGAAATGAACCGGCTGGGTATTCTGGTAGACGTATCGCATGCTGCAGAAAGCACATTCTATGACGCACTGGAAATAAGCACACAGCCGATCATTGCTTCGCATTCTTCGGCACGTGCTTTATGCGACCATCCGCGTAACCTGACCGACGACCAGTTGAAAGCATTGGCCGCCAAACAGGGTGTCGTACAGGTCTGCCTTTATAAGGGATTTATCAATGAAGATGCTGAAAAAGCATCGCTCACCGATGCCGTACGCCACATCAATCACATCGTGGACCTGATTGGCATCGATCATGTAGGCATCGGTTCCGATTTCGACGGCGACGGCGAACTGATCGGATGCCGGGCTAGTAATGATCTGATTAACATCACCGTACGCCTTCTGAAAGACGGATACAGTGAAAATGATATAGCAAAGATATGGGGAGGCAATCTGCTGCGTGTCATGTCACGTGTGCAGTCAGCCTATAATGGATAAACAAAAAACAAAAACAGATATGATGCACATTCTGTATATCGCCCTGCTGGCATGTTCATTAGCAGCATGCAGTCAGGCCAAAAACCAACAAAAAGAGAATACAACGGTGAGCCAGGCAGTACCTCAAACAAATACGCCGGCATTCGATGCCGACAGTGCCTACACATACGTAGAGAACCAGGTTAAATTCGGTCCGCGTGTACCTAACACCCAGGCCCATAAAGATTGTGGCAATTACCTGGCTTCCGAACTGAGACGTTTCGGAGCAAAGGTATATGAGCAGGAAGCAACCCTCACTGCTTATGACAATACGGGACTGGAAGCTAAAAATATTATCGGCTCCTATAACCCGGATAGCGACAAGCGCATCCTGTTGTTCGCCCATTGGGATTCCCGTCCTTATTCAGATGAAGATCCCGATCCCGCCAACCATCATAAGCCGATAGACGGTGCCGACGACGGAGGCAGTGGTGTCGGTGTTTTATTGGAAATCGCCCGCCAGCTCAGTATAACCAATCCCGGTATCGGTGTCGATATCATTTTCTTTGATGCGGAAGATTACGGCGTACCCGAATTCAGCAGAAACAAATACAATGAACCGACCAGTACGACCTGGTGCCTGGGTTCTCAGTTCTGGGCAAAGAACCCGCACATACCCAATTACAAAGCAGAATTCGGTATCCTGCTGGATATGGTAGGATCGAAGAATGCCGTATTCTATAAAGAAATGACCTCCATGCGTTATGCAGCACGCTATGTCGATGAAGTATGGAATACTGCGCGTAACCTTGGATACGGAAAGTATTTCATCAATGCGAACGGCGGAGGTGTCACCGATGACCACGAATTTGTAATCGAAGGGCGTAATATTCCATGCCTCGACATTATCAATTACAGCGAGGATGGCTTCGGATGGTACTGGCACACACAGAAAGACAATATGGACAATATCGACCGCGAAACCCTCAAAGCTGTAGGGCAAACGGTTCTGGAAGTAATATATAACCGACAAAAGAAATAATACGAACGATGACTATCAACGAACTTCAGGACAATGTTATTGAAGAGTTCTCAGCCTTCGACGACTGGATGGACAAGTATGCGTTGCTGATCGACTTAGGCAACTCCCTTCCCCCGCTGGAAGAAAAGTATAAAACAGAAAGTAACCTGATCGAAGGTTGCCAGAGCCGTGTATGGCTGCAGGCGGACTATAAAGACGGTAAAATTATATTCAAAGGTGAAAGTGATGCAGTGATCGTGAAAGGTATCGTTTCGCTGCTGATCAATATCATGTCGGACCATACACCGCAGGAGATACTGGACACCGACCTCTATTTCATAGAGAAGATCGGTTTGAAAGAACATCTTTCCCCTACTCGCTCAAACGGTTTGGTGGCTATGGTCAAACAGATGCGTATGTATGCGTTGGCTTTCCGGACAAAAGAACAAGGATAATTCAGTACAAAACCGGAGATAACTCCCTGATCACTTTCAAACGGGTCGGCACTCATTTAAAATGGCTGCCGACCCGTTTGTTATAGGACACCGACCCGTTTACAATCAGATGCCTAGCTTTTTACGAAAAAGCTTAAGTCTTTTCTTAAAAAGGACAGCGGTTTATTAACACTATTATGCTACAACAATAACACAGTAGCGCTGAAGGTTGTATGACAGCAGTGTCAGTTATAGCGAGACTATAGTGCCGGTCCCCCCTCATATAAGTTTTCAAACATGACGTTTCAGCCTTCAGTCCTATTCGACTATTGAAAAACAAAAGTTCCGGCTGAAGGGTGTGTTTTCAAATCAAAAAGCCACACCCTTCAGCCGGAAGCGTTGATTCTATTGGTCTCAAAAGACCTGAAGGCTGAAACGTGAAAACAAAAAAAGGCATGCCGCGCACCGGCATACCTTTCTTATTCAAGATTCATTTTTCTTATTCGGTTATCTCAGTTCCATAATACGGTCTGAAATCATCGTTTGACTTATATACGTAATAAGTCGTCGGATTCGTATACGGATTATTGTAATGGAAAATGGCAGGATTGGCATTCAGCTCTGCCTGATTCCAACCCGGAGTCCAACCGACAAATACACCGTCCATGTCGAGACAATGCTGGTAACGTTCGCAGTTCGTTCCTTTATAAGCACGGTGGATACCCACTTCCAGACGCTTAGCGTCAAAGTAGTTGACGCCTTCACCCCAGAACTCGACACCTTTCTGGAAAACATACTCATCCAGAAGCGCATCGGCAGTCGTTGCCGTACAGGTATAAGACGGATTACGGGTCTTCACGATATCCTCCAAAATGGCCGCTGCTGCCGGTACACCCGATGTATGAAGTGCCGCTTCGGCTTTCAGGAAATACATTTCTTCAATACGCATGATCGGGCAATCGACGGCACCACCGATCGAGTGTGTCCGGTAATCACCGTTGTGCGGACGGAACTTCATATTGACGTACAACCATGGCCATGACTGGTAACCGTTGGATGAATTGATTCGTGAACGAATCCACGACGCAGAACTGTTATACTTATATTGATACTTATCAGGTCCGAATCCGGAATAGTCGTCATTCCAGTCACTCTGGGTCGTACTTGTGCTTATGTCGTTGACCGACCATTTATTGTTGACGAACTTGCCGTCTGCACTTCTTTCCACCAGATAAGGTTCACCTTCTTTCTGGTTCTTCGACTCGTAGAAGAAGTTAGGAGCCAGCCACGATTTCTTGCGGAAGTCGTTGTCCGAAAGACGTTCGTACCATTTACGGTCGAGCGAACGGCCGACACGCCAGCCATACACACTGAAGGTCGTCTCTGTCCCGAAGATCATGGCGAAAGAGAATGACTGATTATTGCCGGTAGCAGCAGTGGTGTTACCTTCCGAAATGGAAGTTGCCCACATCCATGAGTTCTGCGAGTTACGGTTGTTGAAGCCGTTCACCGGATCCGTCCATTCACTTTCCGTCAACGGAGTACAACCGGCTACAGAAATAGCCCTGTCCGCATATTCGCCGGATTTCTGCCAGTAAGAGGCTTCATCCTTATAGGAAGCTGATGTTTTCACACGGGAAGCCAGGTTAGCATATGTACGGGCATACAAACCATAGACAGCCGCCAGGTTAGGCTGGGTTTTATCGGTGCGGGTATATCCTTCGAGATAGGTTTCAGCCTGCTGCAAGTCACTCAATATCAAATCATAGGCTGCATCCACCGTCGCACGTGGGTTGTTGGAAGCCTCTTCCGATGTGGTCTTTTCCGTTACGATAGGCACACCCAGGTTGGTCAGGTCGTTTTCAGGCGCCACATAGTTGTAGCGGCTATCCGTGGGTTTCTTATATTCCATGATCTGTACCAGGTCGAGATAATAAAGGGCACGGTAGGCATAACTGATTCCCAGATAAGACTTCTTCGTATCATCCATATCGTTCACATCGATCATGCCGATGATGTCGTTTACATTCTTTATGTAAGAATAATACAGGTAAGAAGGGTACAGTCCGCGGTTAGATCCGGTAGCACTTATCGCCCCATAACAATAGGCGCCCATCGTGTTATAACCATTACCGCCGGAACAAACAAACTGGCCCGTACTATGCTCCAGCATGGCACGCATACTGGCGTAGGAGATCATTTCTATACCGCCGTCTTCATTTATATATCCTCCCATCGAGGTATAGATGGAGTTGACCATCCCCTGCAAAGCCGATTCCGACGCCTGTATCTGGTCATTCAGCACATATTGCGTCGGTAATGTTTCTTCAATACAGCTACTTAACCCCAGAAGAGCCGCTGCAGCCAATAAAATCTTATATTTCTTCATGATGTTTTCTTTTTAGTGTTTAGAATGTCAATGAAATACCGCCCGAGATAGTACGTATCGGAGAATAAAGTTCCGGGTTACTATACCCTTTCAACGTATAGCGAGGGTCGAATCCCTGGCGTGCCGAGAAGTAGAACAGGTTTTCACCCGAGAAGTAAACACGTATGTTCTGTATTTTATACTGTTGTGTCAAACTGGATGGCAATGTATAGCCCAGATTGATGTTCTGGATGTTCAGGTAGCTTGCATTGGTGATGAAACGGTCTGAACGCGAATTCTGCGAATATGTTTCTGCAAACTGCAAACGTGGAACACTTGAACCTCTATTCTCCGGCGACCAGGCATTCAGCATGTCTGTATGCCAGGTTGAAGAAGTGGCTGTACTGGTGTGCATCAATGTCGAGTAGGTATAATCGTATGCCTTACCTCCCAACTGATAGTTGAGGTTGATGGAGAAGTCGAAACCGCGATAGCTCAAAGATGTACCCAAACCACCATAGAAAGCCGGAAGCGCATCGCCGATCAGGTAATCGGTAGCCTGGTTGACATCCTTGGTCATTTCTTGTCCCGTCACATTTCCTGCATCGTCGAGGATATCTTTATGGAACAAGGATTCTCCTGTTTCAGGATCCAGACCGGCAAACTTAGGTAAGTACCATGTGTAGAGAGAAAGACCTTCAGCCACGAAATATTTGTACTTGGATACGAACGACTTATCCAGGTTGACGTAACCGTCATGACCGTCCACCTTGGTTGTCTTGATTTCATCCGGTAAAGTCAGTACTTTGTTCTTCACATGGGAGATATTGAAATTAACATCCCACTTGAAGTCCTTATTCCGGATCAGAGTGCCTTGCAATACCAACTCAAGACCAGCATTACGCATATCCCCCATGTTAATGAAATAACTGGTGTAACCGATAGAAGGAGGTGTATTCAGCGAGAAGAGCATATCACTGGTTTTCCGGTAGAAATAATCGAGGCTACCACTCAGGCGTCCGTTGAACAGGTCGAATTCGGTACCCACGTTCCAGTTTGTATTGGTTTCCCAGGTGATATCGCCGGAGCCTTTCTGACGCCATTGGAAAGCAGGCTGGTCATCGTTGTTCACTACCGTATAAGAGTCGGCATACAAATAATCGCCGATATTGTCGTTACCCTGTGAGCCGACAGAAGCCTTCAGTTTCAAAGAATTCACCCAAGGCACATTGAAGAACGATTCCTTCGAGATAAGCCAGGCACCGCCGACCGACCAGAAGTTACCCCAGCGGTGGTCTTTCGCGAAACGGGAAGAAGCATCACGACGGTAAGAGACCGAACCGAAATATTTTGCATCGTAGTTGTACATCGCACGGAAGAAATACCCTTCGTTATTATACGTATTGGAATAAGAATTCGGAGTATTATTCAGATTCAGAAGTGTCGCCAGCTCCCATGAGTTATCGATCCCGAAATTACGTCCGGAAGCGCTCAGTGACTCATATTTGTAATTGTAATATTCATGACCGACCATCGCGCTCACATCATGCTTGCCGAACTGTTTGCCGTAATTCAGCAACTGTTGCGTATTATAAGTAAAAGTACGGTAAGAAGCCTTATAGAGGGTACCGTTATCGGACGAACTGGTGTAATAGTCGACAAAAGGACTTTTTGCCTCCGTATAACGCCGGTCGTAATCATACGCATTGGCATTGAACGTGAATGTCAGGTCCTTGGTCAGGTTTACATCTACATAACCACTGGCGATAAACGAGTTACCGGTTGTTTCATTCACATTATACTTGTTATTGAAGATACAGTTGCCACCCACACCGCCTGCACGGTTCAAGTCGTAGGCCTGAGCGAAGTCATACATATTCTCTCCCCATTTATCGACCATGATGTTCTTGTTTTCATCACGGAAATAAACAGGATAGACAGGAGCCTGGGTCTTTATCGTGCTCCAGATGGTACCGGTACCGATCGTACCTTCGGATGTCTTGCTGTAATCATATTTGGAGTAGTTGAAATTCGCACCGACTTTCAGCCATGTCTTTGCCTGGTAATCCAGTTTTGCACGCGCCGTCAAACGTTTCTGCGTGGAACCTTCCTGGATACCATCCTGATCCAGATAACCGACAGAGGTATAATAATTAACACGTTCGGAAGCACCGGAAACCGACACGTTATATTCCTGGCGGAAACCGTTCTGCAAACCGATATCCTGCCAGTCGTCGGCCTGCAACCAGAATTTCTGTCCATTATAGTTATAAAGAGACCCCATAGTCGCTCCCGGGTTCATGGTTCCACCCTGTTGAATGAAATCCTGTCCGTCGGGAACGGTATAGACCATATAACCCGGGCCTACCCCACTGGAAGAACTGGTCAGATGCTGGTTTGCCAGAGCATGGGCATCGGTAGCCGACATACCTCCACCGCCTTCTGTTATATAATAATTATACAACATCTTGTAATATGTTTCGTAGAACTGCTGGGAATTCGTCGTCTTATAGTTCCGGAGACCATTAGAGTTCGATCCCCATTTAGCATCGACAGACACTTTGGCTTCTCCGCTCTTTCCTTTCTTTGTCGTGATCATGATCACACCGTTGGCACCACGGGCACCATACAGCGCGTTGGAAGCAGCATCTTTCAAGACGGTCATCGATTCGATATCGTTGGAGTTGATCAGGTTCAGGTCACCGTCGAAAGGCATACCGTCCACTACGATCAGCGGTTCCGTATCCGAAGAAATAGAACCGAAACCACGGATAGTTATAGAGGGCGAACTACCCGGCTGTGAAGAAGCGTTGCTCAACTGAACACCGGCAACACGTCCGGCTAATGCCTGGGCTGGGTTACTTACCTGTGCTTTCAAAAGATCGTCCGCCTTCATTATACCGGCAGAACCGGTAAAGGCTTCTTTTGTACTTTTACCGAAAGCAACCACTACAACTTCATCCAGTGCCTGGCTGTCTTCCTGTAATACGATCTGGATATTGTTCCGGTTTCCCGGCCGGATAGTCTGGGTAACATAACCCACATAAGAGATTTGCAGCGAACTGCCTGACGGGATAGATAACTCGAACTTACCGTCGAGATCTGTCATGATACCGTTGGTAGTACCTACCTCAACAACACTGGCGCCGATCACCGGTTCACCGTTTTCGTCTTTCACTACCCCTGTTACTCTACGGGTATTCTGAGCCGTTGATGTTGCTTCATGCACCGCAATTGCGGAATGGCTACCATTTGCACTTAATTCTGTCATTGCCTGTTTTGCAGAGACATTACTCTCGGCAGCCAACGGCAACCCCAGACAAAATAAAGCCATAGGTACAAAAATGACTTTCTTAGTGTAATTCATAACTTAAATAATTAGTGATTATAACTCATAAATCAAATACGAAGAGAAGATACTAAGCATATATGCATACGGGTATGGCGAATATTGCCGATGCATGTAACTTAATCCATTTAGTGTTTGTCGTCATGTTAAAAATTAATTAATGGTTTTTACTATAAAAAAAAGACCACAAAGGCTATATTTCATAGCCTGCCCAAAAGCACAATCTGACAAATCAGACTGTTTGTTATCCACAATTTCTCCTAACTTCTTAAACCTGTATTCATTAGTGTAATAGATATTTTGAGCATAGTTCACGTAGGACTCTATCTAAATATCAGTATACAAATATACTATTTTTTATAAAACGAGCGCGGTTTAGTATAAAAAATAAATAAAAAAAACATATTGTTGCCAATTTATGTATTAAAAGACTTCGTCTCATCCTTTAATTGCTGGAGTCCTACGTGAACTCCGGTCATAAGAGAAAACCCAACAAAAATATTTATTCCAACTACTCTAAACCCAGGTATCCGGTACTTCTTTTTACTTTACTTCCTGTACTTTTACAACCAGAGATTAGTAAGTCTTCTTTTCTGAAATAAAAAAAGGGTATGCCAAATGAAGACATACCCTTTCTATTTTAATTAATTCTGATTACTCGGTGATTTCAGTACCATAATATGGTCTTAAATCATCATTTGATTTATAAACGTAATAAGTAGCAGATGCTGTATACGGATTGTTATAGAAGTAGATAGCACGGTTTGCATTCAATTCAGCCTGGTTCCAGCCCGGAGTCCAGCCAACATATACGCCGTCCATATCGATACAATGCTGATAACGTTCGCAGTTACTACCTTTATAAGCACGATGAATCCCCACTTCCAGACGTTTTGCGTCGAAATAGTTGATACCTTCTCCCCAAAATTCGATACCTTTCTGGAATACATATTCATCCAGGAAGTCAGCAGCAGTTGTAGCCATACAAGTATATTCACTGTTACGCGTCTTCACAATATCCTCCAATGCCCTGGCTGCAGCAGGCACACCAGATGTATGAAGAGCTGCTTCCGCTTTCAGGAAATACATTTCTTCCACACGCATGATCGGATAGTCGGTTGCACCGCCGACAGTATATGTTCTGTAATCGCCATTATGCGGACGGAACTTGATGTTTACATACAACCACGGCCATGACTGGAAACCATTCGGAATATTGATACGTGAACGGATCCAGGACGGAGTACTATTCAACTGATACTGGTATTTAGTAGGACCATAACCGGAATAATTATCATTCCAATTGCTCTGAACAGTAGCACTCTCATCACTTACTGCCCATTTATTGTTGATAAATTTACCCGTTGCATCTTTCTCTACCAGGTAAGGTTGACCTTCTTTCTGGTTCTTTGATTCATAGAAGAAATTAGGAGCTAACCATGATTTCTTACGGAAGTCATTATCAGACAGACGTTCGTACCACTTACGATCCAATGAACGCCCTACACGCCAACCATAAACAGAGAAGTTAGTTTCCGTACCGAAGATCATAGAGAAAGAGAAAGAGCCATCATCGGAAGTCGCAGCAGTAGTATTACCTTCTGAAATAGAAGTTGCCCACATCCATGAATTTTGTGAAGTACGGTTATTGAAACCGTTTACCGGATCTGTCCATTCAGTTTCTGTCAGAGGAGTACAACCGGAAGTAGAAATAGCCTTTTCTGCATATTCTCCGGATTTCTGCCAATAAGAAGCTTCATCCTTGTAAGTAACAGAAGTCTTTACGCGAGAAGCCAGATTGGAATAGGCACGGGCATACAAACCATACACGACCGAAAGGTTGGGCTGTGTTTTATCTGTAGCGGTATATCCGGCCAGATAACCTTCTGCCTGCTGCAGGTCGCTCAGGATCAGATCATAAACAGCATCAACTGTAGCACGCGGATTATTGGAAGCCTCTTCCGATGTCGTCTTTTCCGTAATGATAGGCACGCCCAGATTTGTCAGGTCTTTTTCAGGATCGACATAGCTGTACCGGCTATCAGTAGGCTTCTTATATTCCATGATCTGAACCAGATCCATATAATAAAGGGCACGGTATGCATAACTGATTCCCAAATAGTTTTTCTTTGTATCATCCAGGTCATCTACACCGACCATCTTGATAACATCATTGACATTTTTGATGTAAGCATAATAAAGGTATGAAGGATAAAGTCCACGATTGGAACCTGTAGCACTTACAGCACCGTTACAATAGGCGCCCATCGTGTTATACCCATTTGCTCCTGAACAAACCAATTGGGTAGTACCATGTTCCAGCATGGCTCGCATACTACCATAAGAGATCATTTCAATACCACCATCATCATTCTTGTATCCGGCCATCGAGGTATAAATGGAGTTAACCATCCCCTGTAAAGCCGCTTCAGATGCCTGGATTTGCTCATCCAACACATATTCGGTTGGAATCTTTTCTTCGATGCAGCTACTAAAGCCCAAAAGAGCGGCAGCAGCCAAAACTATCTTATATTTTTTCATGATGTTTTCCTTTTAATGTTTAGAATGTCAATGAAATACCTCCAGAAATAGTACGTATCGGAGAATAAAGTTCCGGGTTCGTATAACCCTTCAATGTATAACGCGGGTCGAATCCCTGACGTGCTGAGAAATACAGCAGGTTTTCACAGGAAACATAAACACGTATATTCTGGATATTGTACTGCTGCACCAGGTTAGACGGTAATGTATATCCCAGGTTTATATTCTGAATATTCAGATAACTGGCATTGGTGATGAAACGGTCTGAACGGGCATTCTGAGAATATTTTTCAGAGAACAGCAAACGCGGAACACTTGAACCTGTATTTTCCGGAGTCCAGGCATTCAGCATGTCCTTATGCCAGGTTGAAGAAGTTGTACCACCAGTATGCATTAAAGTCTGATAAGTATAATCGTATGCTTTACCTCCCAACTGATAGTTCATATTGATAGAGAAGTCAAATCCCCGGAAAGAAAGAGATGTTCCCAAACCACCATAGAAAGAAGGAAGAGCATCGCCAATCAGATAATCCGTAGCCTGGCTGGCATCTTTAGTCGTTTCACGACCGGTTACCTTGCCAGCATCGTCGATAATATCCTTATAGAACAAGGATTCACCTGTTTCAGGATCCAGACCTGCAAACTTAGGCAAATACCAGGTATACAGAGAAAGACCTTCAGCTACAAAATATTTATATTTGGATACGAATGATTTATCCAAATTCACATAACCATCATGACCTTCCACATTTGTCTTCTTAATTTCATCCGGCAAAGTCAACACTTTATTCTTTACATGAGAAATGTTGAAATTGACATCCCATCTGAAATCCTTGTTATTAACCAGATTTGCCTGTAAAACCAATTCGAGACCTGCATTACGCATATCTCCCAAATTGATATAATAGCTGGTATAACCAATAGAAGGAGGAGTATTCAAAGAGAACAACATATCGCTGGTCTTACGGTAGAAGTAATCTAAACTACCGCTCAGACGTCCTTTGAACAAGTCAAATTCAACACCGGCATTCCAGTTTGTATTAGTTTCCCACGTAATATCATTAGACCCTTTATGACGCCACTGATATGCCACCTGATTATCATTATTTACAATAGTATAAGAGTCTGCATACAGCACATCTCCTATATATTCACCGATATTATCGTTACCTTGCGAACCAACAGACGCCTTTAATTTCAGTGAATTCACCCAAGGAACATTGAAAAATTTCTCTTTTGAGATAATCCAGGCTCCACCTGCAGACCAGAAGTTACCCCAACGATGATCTTTGGAAAAATTAGAAGAAGCATCACGACGATAAGACACTGAACCGAAGTATTTGGCATCATAGTTATACATCGCACGGAAAAAATAACCTTCGTTGTTATAGGCTCTTGTATAAGAAGTCGGATTATTATCCAGATTCAGACAAGTACCCAGTTCATAAGTACCATCGATACCGAAGTTATAACCGGAAGCTTTCAGATATTCCTCTTTGTAATTATAATATTCATGACCTATCATACCACTTACGTCATGCTTTCCAAATTGCTTGTTGTAATTTAACAATTGCTGGGTATTATAGGTAAAAGTCCGATAAGAAGCTTTTATCAAAGTACCATTTTTAGATGAATCTGTATAGTAATCAGAGAAAGGACTTTCAATATAACTATACCTACGGTCGTAATCATAAGCATTGGCATTAAATGTAAATGTCAAGTCTTTTGTCAGATTAACATCTGCATATCCACTGGCAATAAATGAGTTACCGGTTGTTTCTTCTGAACGGTATTTATTGTCGAAAATAGCATTACCACCAATACCTCCGGCACGGCTCAGGTCATAGTTTCGGGCAAAGTCATACATCTTTTCCCCCCACTTATCGATCATGATATTCTTATCGGCATCACGGTAATAAACCGGATAGATAGGAGCCTGTGTCTTGATTGCATTCCAGATGGTACCACTACCGATAGTACCTTCTGATGTCTGGTTATAATCATATTTTGAATAATTGAAATTCGCACCCACTTTCAACCACTTCTTTGCCTGATAATCAAGTTTCACACGAGCAGTCAAACGATCCTGTGAAGAACCCTCCTGAATACCTTCCTGTTTCAGGTAGCCCAATGAAGTATAATAGTTAACACGTTCGGATGCACCGGAAACAGAAGCGTTATATTCCTGACGGAAACCGCTTTTCAAACCTTCTTCCTCCCAATCATCTGCCTGCAACCATAATTTTTGTCCATTATAATCATAAAGAGTTCCCATGGTTGCACCTGGGTTCATTACTCCTCCCTGCTGGATAAAATCCTGTCCGCTGGGAACCGAATAAACCATATAACCCGGACCAACACCACTGGAAGAGTTTGTCAGATGCTGGTTTGCCAATGCGTGGGCATCAGAAGTCGACATATTTCCTCCATCCGGAGTTATATAATAGTTATACAACATCTTGTAATAAGTTTCATAGAACTGTTGTGCATTGGTTGTTTTGTAATTCTTCAATGCATTAGTGTTAGAACCCCATTTTGCATCAACAGTTACTTTAGCATCGCCACTCTTACCTTTTCTTGTTGTGATCATAATCACACCGTTAGCACCACGGGCACCATATAAGGCGTTGGAAGCAGCATCTTTCAATACGGTCATAGACTCGATATCGCTTGAGTTGATCAAGTTCAGGTCACCGTCGAAAGGCATACCATCTACAACAATCAAAGGTTCTGTTTTAGAAGAAATTGAGCCAAAACCACGGATGGTGATATTCGGTTTACTACCGAACTGTGAGGATTCATTACTCAACTGTACACCAGCTACACGTCCTGCCAAAGCCTGGGCCGGGTTACTCACCTGTGCCTTAATCAAGTCATCCGATTTCATTATACCGGCAGAACCGGTGAAAGCTTCTTTTGTACTTTTACCGAAAGCCACAACCACAACTTCGTCCAAAGCTTGGTTATCTTCCTGTAAAACGATCTGGAGATTACTTTTATTCCCCGGTTTCATTGTCTGGGTAACGAAACCGACATACGAGATTTGTAACGAGCCGTTAGCACTCATGGACAGTTCAAATTTACCATCCATATCTGTCATAATACCATTTGTCGTGCCTACTTCTACAACACTGGCACCAATTACCGGTTCTCCGTTTTCGTCTTTAACAACACCTGTTACTTTGCGGGCACTTTGATTAACAGAGGCTGTCTCTTCTACTGCTACAGCCTTCCGGATATCAAGATCTGAAATAGTACTTTCAGCCGCCATGGTCAAATTAAGACAAAACAAAGGAATAGCCATGCAGGCAACTTTCTTTGTGCAATTATTCATAACTTAATTATTTAACGATTAGAACTTGAATAAAAACTATTCACTGATTAGGTAAAAAAAGAAATACTTCTTCTATCTCCTTTACTAACTACTATTATTTCTCATACCTGACCTGAAGCAAAAAAGTTAGACTCTTTTATAGGAATTATTTAGCGTTTGTATCATATTAAAAATTAGCCTTTATTTTAAAATATAGACTATGATAGTTTATCAGCTTCCTGAGAAGACAATCCAGCAATAAATTATTGGATCGATTCACCTGCATATTTCTTCAAACTAAGTTTTTCAAAATATCAATACTAGTGGCATTATTAACACAGTTCACATAGAACTATATCAATAATCCGTCTGCAAATATAGTATTTTTTGCAAAAACAAGATACTTTAACGCTAAAATTAATAAAATAAGGCTATATTTTTCTTCTTTTTATACAAATACGACTATAAATCTTCTCAAAAGCGTTAGTTCTATGTGAACTATGTCAAGTAAAAAAAGAAATATCCAAGAAAAGTAAAAGTGTTTTTCAGTGAACGACAAATCCAGACTGCCCACCCGAACAGCTAATCATT